>JAMOAD010000154.1 GCA_023621955.1 Acidobacteriota bacterium | reverse complement strand
GCCAAGAGCCCGAAGCCCATGAAAACGGCCATGGGAAGGGTATAGTTATAGACGACTTGCTCGGTCCCTCCCGGAAGGGGGGTCCTGGAAACAACGCAGAAACGGTCGAGAATCCAGCCGATCAAGGCCGGAACGCCCATCAAGCCCCAGTTCTGAATGTAAAAGATCAGGGCGAAGGCCGTACCCAGCTGTTTATCTGGAATCAGCTTGGGCACCGAAGGCCACATGGCGGAGGGAACGAGGGAGAAGGCCACGCCCAAGAGGAGCATGAGAAGGAGGGCGAAGATCCAGTTGTTGATCGCCGGAAGGGCGAACAAGAGGTGAACAACGATCAGAAGGGAGGATCCCAGGAACATGATCGAGGTGGCCTTCCCTTTCTTATCGACCATACGGCCGAAGAAGGGGGTCATGAAGATGTTCCCGAGGGGAAGAAGGCTGGGGATCAAGCCTGCCAGAGTGGGCTTGACGTTGTACTTCTGAACCATGAGGTCCACGGCGTACTTCACGAAGGGGAATACCGCAGAGTAGAAGAGCACGCAGAGCATAGCGATATACCAGAACCCCAGATTTTTGAGGATCAACTTGATGTCGGAGATACGGAAAGAGTCCTCTTTCTTCTCCTCTTCGCCCGCCAGGCCTGCCTCGGAAACTTCAAGCTTCTTGTCCATGAAGCTGTAAACGATGAAGCAGATCAGCCCGATGCAGAGCATGATCAGGGCCATGAGAATCGGGGCCGAAACGTTCTTGAAGGCGGCGGCGATGGGCGCACTGACCATCATGGCGAGGGCGGTACCGATTCTGGCCGTGGCCAACTGCATTCCCATGGCCAGAGCCATCTCCTTCCCCTTGAACCACCTGACGATGGCCTTGGAAACCGTGATCCCCGCTACCTCCGCACCAACTCCGAAAACCGCATAGCCGATGGCGGCCAGCATCACTTGAGTCTTCCATCCGAAAAGGGTTGCGTTGGGAGGAAAGGTCGTGCTGATGGCAAAGTATTTGAGGCTGGCCCCAACCACCATGACCGCGGCGGAGGCGATGCCGGTGAAGCGGACTCCCATCTTGTCCAGAATGATTCCCCCGATGATCAGCATCAGGAGGAAGACGTTAAACCACCCGTAGGCACTGGTAAAGAAGCCGTATTCACTGCTACTCCATCCACGTTGAGTCTCCAACATTGGCTTCAACGGGGCCATGACATCGTTGAGAAAGTAGCCGCAGAGCATGGTTATGGAAACAATGCTCAACGCGGTCCATCTCGCCGTCGCAGACTCACGCAGGGATTGTTTAATCCTTTCCACCATTTCGTTAACCCTCACTTCTAGATTTTGTGTTCACTCTCACTCACGTTCTTATGTTCAAACTCTCTCGACGGAATCGCCCCGTGTTCCAAGCCGAAGGAAGAGAAGATCCCAGGGAAGAGCAGAAAACCAGTTTACCATAGGAGAGGATCGGGGACAAAGGGGTGAAGGAGTTTCTTCTTCTCTCCCGAGGATTCCCAAGAAGAGGAAACACCAACGTCGAGAGAAGAGGATGACGACCCAACCAAGAAGCAGCAGAAAAGGACTCTCCACTTATTCTCCTCTGTTGGGTTGGAGGAGTGTTTTCGGGTATACTTGGTAAAAGGCTTTTTCGGGAGGTGACAGTGGACTACAAGGTTGAGAAGACTCCCCACCGTGTCGATGTCCTCTGGGAAGGGAACACGTTGAAAGAGGAGGAGATCGTCCTCTTCCTCAACCGTTTCTCCCCCTACCGTCGAGGCGAAGAGGAGACCATGGAGGAGTACCTTGAGAACGCTCCCGACTTTATCCCCTGTAACCGCGCCTCCGACGGTTCCTTCTTCCTCCTCTCCCTCTCTTCCATCCTCTACCTGAGAGAGAAGGTAACCGTCAACGAGGAAGGTTCCACAAAGATGAGGCTCCACTTCGGGGAGGAGATCTCCCTGGAGGTTGAACAGGTTCAGCCCCTCCCTCATGGACGAACCCGTCCCTTAGATATCCTCAACACTCCCAGCCGCTTTCTCTCCTTTCTCTACGGGGGCAGACGCCTCTTCACCAACCGTTCGAGAATCCGCTGGGCCGATCCCCTCTGAAGGGTCGAACAAGGAGACCACCATGGGCTACATTGAGAAACTTTTGGATTATCTGGAACAGATAGGCGGGGAGCGGGTCTTTTTCCCGGTGGACGAACTCCCCTTCGCGGAAAAAGGGGGTCAACGGCTTCCCCTGGGGAAGAAGGTCCTCTCTCCTGAAGAGAGGGGCGTCGTAGAACGGGAGATTCTCTCCCTCTCCCAGGGCCATGAACGCTTCACGCTCAAGGAGAGGCCCTATCTCTTCTACCGAAGGGAGAAGGGGTTGGAGATTCTCAGGAGCCATCCCCAAGACCCCGCCGTAAGCCCTCAACGAGTCCCTCCCAGAGAGGATCCTCTCCCCCGGACCGTCGAGGCTTCCCCCCAGAGCGTTTCTCCATCGACCTCTTCCCCTGTGGGGGGCGACGAAGAGAGAAAGGGAGGGGCGGAGCCCTCTTTCCGTCTTCTTCCCCTCTTCCATGAGATGCTCAAGAGGAAGGCGTCGGATCTTCACCTTTCCACCCTCTGCCCCCCCTACCTCCGGGTCGACGGGGACATGGCCTCCCTGGAAAGGCCCCCCTTCACGGAAGAAGAGCTCATGGCGGGGGTTGAAGAGTTCACCCCCCAGCGGAACCTCAAGGAGCTCGCAGAGACCAACGATACGGACTTCGCCGTTGAGCTTATTGAGGGCCACCGCTTTCGTGCCAACCTCTTCAGGGACAGGAAGGGGCTCTGCGCTGTTTTCAGGCACATTCCCTCGAAGATTCTGACCCCTGAAGAGATCAAACTCCCATCGGTGATCCTCGACCTCTGCCTCTTCCCTAAGGGGCTGGTTCTTGTCACCGGTCCAACGGGAAGCGGAAAGTCCACCACCCTCGCCTCCATGATCCACTGGATCAACCAACGGGAGAAGAAGCACATCATCACCGTGGAGGACCCCATCGAGTTTGTTCATGAGAACGAGCTCTCTCTGGTCAACCAGAGGGAGGTTCAAGTCCATACGGCCTCGTTCAAGAGAGCCCTGAAGGCTGCCCTGAGGGAGGATCCTGACATCATTCTGGTCGGGGAGATGCGTGACCTGGAGACCATTGCCATCGCCATCGAGATGGCCGTTACGGGTCACCTTGTCTTCGGCACGCTCCATACATCGACGGCCATCGGAACCGTGGACAGGATCATCGACCAGTTCCCCTCGGGCCAGCAGGCGCAGATACGAACCATGCTCGCCGACGCCCTGATCGGAGTCGTCTCCCAGATGCTCTGCAAGAAAGAGGGGGGAGGCAGGGTCGGAGCCTACGAGGTTCTCGTCGTGAACCCCGCCGTCTCCAACTGCATCAGAGAGGGAAAGAACTTTCAGATCGCCACTCTGATGCAGACCGGGAAGAGCATGGGAATGCGTTCCATGAACGACTCCCTCCAGGAGCTTGTGGAAAGCACCCTTATCTCTCCCGACGAGGCCCTCAACAAGGCTCTGGACAAGGAGAACCTCAAGAGATCCCTGGCGGCGAAAAAGTTTATTCCCGCCCCCTAAGGCTTAGGAGCGCCTCTCCCAGACCCCGTCGACCTTCCCGATGTAGAGGCGGTGGTAGTCTTCCTGAGGGTAGAGGGGAAGAATCTCCTCCATGCCGAAGTTTCTGGGGTCCAGGTCTTGAAAGTAGATCTTGCGGCACTCCAGAACCAAACGGGCCTCTTCGAAGGCCACTCCCCCTCTCGGTGTCTCCAAGGGGGTCAGGCCTGCCCCTTCGCTCTTGTTCTCATCCCTTCCCGAGTGGGTGCCGCAGTACTCGAGCATGGGCCGGTACTCTTCCCGGAAAAAGGAGAGGGTGAAGAGGTCGAAACGGTCCATCAGGGTCCTGGTGTAGCGCTGAGGACGAAGGAAGACAAAGACCACCTTCTGATTCCAGAGGACGCCGAAACCGCCCCAAGAGGCGGTCATCGGGTTAAAATCCCCGGGCTTTCCAGGGGTGATGAGCATCCACTCCTGCCCAACCATTCGAAAGGGGTTACCGCTCATCTTCTCCGCAGGAACCTCACGAAAGAGTTTTTCCATGGTTCACCTCTCCCTTGATGGTAGCACGGGAGAGGGGGTTCTCCCTAGAGGG
>JAMOAD010000192.1 GCA_023621955.1 Acidobacteriota bacterium | reverse complement strand
GAAGAGGGACGAAAGGGAGGAGTTGAGGGCGGTGACATAGTCGGGGAGGCGTTTTCCCAGCTCCTCGAGTTGGGAGAGGAGGAGGGGGGTCAGAAGCAGGACGAGGAGGCCGATGGTGAAGACCAAGAGGAAGACCAGGGTGAGGGACCAGAAGGTGCGGGAGAGGTTCGTCTTTCTCTCGAGTCTCTTAACCAGAGGGTCCAGGAGATAGGTCAGGAGGAAGGCAATGATCAGAGGGGTTAAGAAGGGTTTGTAAAGGGAGAAGGCTATGAGCAGAAAGAGGGAGAGAAGGCAGAAGGCGACGAAGTGATAAACCGGTTCACGGTCTTTGTACATGCTTGTTCTTGGCGCGGTGCCGAACCTCTTTGAGAGCGTACCGGACATACCCCTCCAAGGAGAGGAGGGCTAGGGCCAGCGTGATGAGGTAGAGGACGAAGAGGAAGGGCGCGGGACGGTTCAAGGCGTTCAGGAGGAAGACCAGGAAGAGCGAGACGTCTTCGAAGAAGGTACTCGCCTTTCCCAGGGCGTGAACCTTAATGGAGATCCTCCGGATCATTGTGTAGAGAATGATGATACCGACTAGAAGGAAGATGTCCCGGAAGAGGATCAAGACCGTGAACCAGAGGGGAAGGGGGTTGGAGTAACCCAGGGAGGGGACCGTTAAGGCCACCAGGGAGACGAAAGAGAGCAGCTTGTCCGCGATCGGGTCGAGGATGAGGCCGAGCCGGGAGGTCTGACGGATTCTTCGGGCCAGATACCCGTCGACCCAGTCCGTCGTCGCGGCCAAGGCGTAGAGGGCGAAAGCGACCTTGAAAGAACGGTAGAGGAGGGCGAGGAGGATGGGGGGGATCAGAAGAAGCCTGAGGAGGGTAAGAAGGTTGGGAAGGGTGAGGAACCTTCCGTTTCTGCCGCCTTTACGGGAAAATCTCTTCATCTTTTCCGGATCAGCTGGGAGAAGCGGTCGACGCTCTCCGCCAGCTCCTTTCCGCTGACGCTTCTTCCAGGGGAGAACCGCTGAGCTCCGTCGGGGAGGAGGACTCCCAGGGCCACGGCGTTCTCGATCTCCTTGCGTTGGCGATGGTAGGCAGGAACATCCTTGAGCATGGTCTTACCCCTGTTGGCGGCTTCGATCTTGAGCTCTTTGGCGAGCCGGGCGTAGAAAGTCGCCAACTCCCAGCGGGAGAAGCTCTTCTCCGGGACGAAGGTGTGGTTGTCCTCGGGAGAGATGAGGCCGGCGTAGACGACCTTCTGAATGAACTCCTTCCCCCAGTGGGTGTCGATGTCCAAGAGGATCTCCGCGCGTGTAGGGAGTCCCTCGATGGCTTCGTGGAGTTTTACCCAGAGGAAGGTGGCCGCTTCGGCCCTGGTCACCGAGGCCTGGGAGGAGAGGTTCTTAACGTAGGGCTGGGCCTTGAGGGCGTCGACCTTGGCCTTCCAGTTGTAGTAGAGACGCTCGTACTCCCGGTTGTCGGGGTAGTCTTTGAAGAGCTCCTCCATGGCCGTCAGCGCGCTGGAGTAGATCCCTTCGTTGTAGAGGGCGTTGGCGTAGACGACCCGGAGGCTTTGGTCGGGTTGGACATACTTCAGGAGGGTGTTGTAATGATCGATGGCCTCTTTCATGATCCCTTTGCCGAAGTAGTAGTGAATCAGCTCGGAACGGTAGAGGCTCGCGTCGGGGGCGACGTAGAGGATTTTGAGAATCAGGGCTTCCCGCTCGGGAGAATCCTTGGACAGGGTCTCAATCTGGGCGGAGAGGCGTTGAAGGAGGGATGTGCGCAATTGGGTCAAACGCTCCTTCACGAAGGAGTCTTGAGGGTTGAGGGAGGCCGCTTTGTGGTAGAAGGAAAAGGCGTTCTCCTGATTCCCCTTGGGGTGGTCTTCGCTCTGGGCGAGGCCGCAGTAGACGGAAAAGCTCTCCTTCTTTGCCAAGGCGTAACGGAAGGCTTCCCTGGCCTTCTCCCTCTTCCCTTGCAGGAGGTAGGCGTAGCCCGATCCCAACCAACGCTGGTAAGGATCGTCGATCTTTTCGAAAAGGGCCAAGGCCTTCCCCGCTTCTCCCTTCTGCAAACGGTTCCATCCGTCTTGAGAGAGTCCTTGGGCTCCGTCCAGGCAGAGGTTGATCTCCCCGCCTCTCTTCACACAGGAGCAGAGGGTGAGAGCGAGAAAGAGGAAGATGGAGAGGGTGAGTCCAGTCGTTTTTTTCATGGTCAGTCGCCTTTTCCCGTGAACTTGGGAAAAAATTGTAACATATCTTCGTATTTCAAGTAAACCTCGACCGCCCATCCTTGGGGGACGGCCGTTTTGCGGACGATGAACCCTTTCTTTTCGACGGAGGAGAGGATGTTTTCCTTGGAGTGTTCCAGTGTAAAGCGATAAAGTTTGAAGTTGCCGAAGAGCATTCTGTCGAGGGAGCGGAGAAGGTCTTCGACACCCAGTTTCTCCTTGACAGACAAGAAGACCTCTTCCGGCCTCTCGCCGCTGTTTTTTTCCAGGAGGGAAGAGCCGGAATCGATCAGGTCGATCTTGTTGTTTATCTGTAGGAGGGGAACCTGTCCTGCGGAGATCTCCGCCAGAATCGAACGGACCGATTCGGCCTGCTCCTTCGCCTGAGGGGAGCTGTAATCGACCACATGGAGGATCAGGTCGGCGCAAAGGATCTCGTCTAGGGTGCTTTTAAACGCTTCCACGAGCTCGATGGGCAAGTTGCGGATGAAACCGACTGTGTCGGAGAGGAGGAAGGGAAGGCCCGAAGGGAGGTTTACGAGACGGGTGAGGGGGTCGAGGGTCGAGAAGAGCCGTGACGAGACGAGGGCGCCTTCCCGGGTCAGAAGGTTGAAGAGAGAGCTCTTGCCCGCGGAGGTGTAACCGGCGAGGCAAACAACGGGGAGAGGGCTTTTGCGACGGTTTTCCCGGGTTCGGCTCCTCCTCAGGGAGAGCTCCTTGAGCTCGTTCTTGATTCGCACGATCTGGTCGCGAAGGCTTCGGCGCTCATACTCCAGTTTCTTCTCTCCCGGTCCGCGGGTTCCGATTCCTCCTCCCAGGCGGGAGAGAGAGGTCCCCTTTCCTGTCAGCCGGGGAAGAAGGAAGAGAAGCTGAGCCAACTCGACTTGGAGCTTCCCCTCACGGCTCTTCGCCCTTTGGGCGAAGATGTCGAGGATGAGTTGGGTCCGGTCGACGACCTTGACGTTCCAGCGCCGCTCCAGGTTTCTTTGCTGGGAAGGGGAGAGGCGGTTGTCGAAGATCACGACCTCCGGAGAGAGAGTCTCCAGCAAAGCCGCGACCTCTTCCACCTTGCCCTCTCCCAGGAGGTACTTGGAGTCGGGGCGGTCCCTGTGCTGAAGGAGGGTGAGGACAACCTCGCCTCCCGCCGACAGGGTCAGTTCCTTGAGCTCTTCCAGGGACTCTTCGGCCTCCCGGCGTCTTTGGAGTCCAAAGGTCATGCCTAGGAGAATCGCTTTTTCCATCAGGTCAGCTCCTCTTGAACCAGCCGTAGAAGGGTCTCCCCCTGGGAGGCGGGAAGGTGAAGAAACCCCTTCTCTTTCTTGAACCAGACGATCTGGCGCTTGGCGTAGTTCCTCGTCAACCTCTGCATGTTCTCCACCGCCACGCTCTTGGGCGTCTCTCCCCTAAGGGCCTCAAGGACATCCCTGTAGCCGATGGACTGGAAGCCCGGGCAAGAGGGGTCGTATCCCTCCTGGAGGAGCCTTATCACCTCCTCTTCGAGGCCCTGCCGGAACATCTCCTCTACGCGGGCGTCTATGCGACGGTAGAGCTCTTCACGGCTTTGGGTGAGGAAGATCCTCAAGGAACGGAACTCCGGAAGCGGCGGACGGGTCTCCCGGAAGTGCTCGGAGATAGGGCGCCCCGAGGTTTTGAAAACCTCGAGGGCCCGGATGATACGAACCCGGTCGTTGGGGGAGAGGGTGGCCGCGTAGGAGGGATCGATCCCCCGAAGCTCGGCGTAGAGAGCTCCCCATCCGACCTCTTCCGCTCTCTCCACCAGATGGGCCCGGAGTCCCGGATCGCTTCCGGTCTCCTTGAAGAGGCCGTGGAGAAGGGCTCGGATGTAGAGACCTGTCCCTCCCACGACCAGGGGGAGCTTGCCTCGGGAATGGATCTCTCGGACCTTCTCGGCGGCGAGGGTGAGGAAGCGAAAGGCGGAGAAACGTTCCCTTCCATCGGCGACATCGTAGAGATGGTGGGGAATCCC
>JAMOAD010000284.1 GCA_023621955.1 Acidobacteriota bacterium | reverse complement strand
GGGGAGAGAGCTCTCTTCCCCCCGCGCTCCCTCCTCAGAGGGAGACCTTACACTCCGGAGGCGTGAAGTACCCCTTCTCCGTGGCGGTCTCTCCCTGAAAGAGGGCCCAGGAGGGAAGGTTCTGGAACCTCTTCGTCATCTGGTAGAGCTCCATGGCCGAGTTGGCCAGGTAGAGGTAGACCGTTTTCTTGGGGTTGAAGGGGCTGGGAAGGGCGACGAAGAGCCCCTGGTCGGGTTTGGCGAAGAGCTCCCCCTTCCAACGGAAGAGACCGGGCCCGGCCTCCAGGTTCAGGTCCGGAAGCACCCTTGCGGTCAACCCGTTGTCCTGGGGTCCTCCCAAGAGGATCAAGTCGTGGTTCTTCAACTCCTCCTCGTCGACCTCTCCGTCCTTGACAAGGGGGATGAAGGTCTCGGAGAAGGAGTCGGCCAGAGTGGTCTGGAAGCGGAGGCCCAAGGTGTGGTTGGCCTCGATCTGCCGGGAGGTTCCGTAAACCAAGAGGGCGTCGTGGAACTCCTCGATCAGGTAGTTGAGGGTTGGAAAGCGGGGGTTGTTCACGGGAAGCGGAGACGACCAATGGGCCTCCACGGAGAGGGGCTTGGAGGATGTGGTGAAAGAGAAGGGGATCTGCTTCTCGTCCCCTTCCACGGCGAAGAGGGAGAGCCCCTCCTCTGTCTCGACGGCCAGGAAGGTCTTTAAGGGGTAGGCCTCTCCAGGTTGTTCCTGCCGAAGAGTCCCTTCCACCACCCACCGGTTCCCTTCCTCCCTCTTGACCGCTTCGACCCGAAGGCTGGGCAGGTCCTCCCGCTCCAACCAGGCCGTGAAGAGATCCTTCAGGGGGCGTTTGGCGACGCTCTCCGCCAGTGCCAGAATCTGAGCCGTGGTGGCGGGTTTCTCCCGGAAGGTCTCATGGATGCTCTTCATGACCTTGAGGAAGAGGTCGTTGCCCAGGCGGAGGCGCATCTGGTGGAGAAGGACGGTTCCCCGAATCCGGGGAATCTGGTAGTACTTGTAGCCGTCGTAGCCCCGTTGGGTCTTCAGGGCCGCCAGAGTTCCCTCTCTGGCGAAAACCGAGAGGAGACGGGCGTTGAGCTCCTGAAAAATGTTTGTCAGAGAGGCGCAGGCGGCCTGAGGTTCGGAGGGGAGTGAGGAGAGAATACGCCAATAGGAGGCGGAGCCGCTGGCGAACCAGTTGTCTCCCTCTCCGGCCGGGTAAACCGTACCCTTCCAGAGGTCGCCGGAGGGCGGAAGAAGCTCGAGGAGTTCCTCTCCCTTAGGCCGAAGGGCTCTCTTGGGAGAGACGGCTTTCGCCTCTTCGCCCCTCCTCTTCAGCTCCTGGAGCTTCGACGTCACCCAGAGGGGGTTGATCACAGAGTACCCCAGGGAGAGGTGGGGAGTGGCTCCGGGGAGATCTGGAAGGAGGCGGTAGTTCTTCTCCGGAAACTTCTCCCGAAGGGTGACCTTCCCGTAGTGGGCCAAAAACATCATCTTCTTGGCCATTTCGCTGTTGGTGATCTTGCCGTCGCAGGCGTGAGGAAGGTTGATGGGAGCGGAGTTCCAGAAGTTCACTCCGGTGATCTCGTCGATCTCTCCCCTGTTCTGGTTGTAGAAGCGGAGGGCGACGATGTCCCTGTTCCAGGGGGAGAAGGGAAGGTCGAAGGGGGCGTCGGAGACGTCGGTGACGTACTCCTTGCGAACCTCCGGGTCCTTGGCGTTGTTGATGCTCCAATAGAAACCGGTGGTGTTGCCGGGGAACTCTTTGGCTCGGCTTCTCCAGAGCTTATACCTCTTGGTTCCCAGGAGGAGGATGGCGGTCTCGCCGCTCTTGGAATCTCCGATGAGCCAATCGTTGGTGTAGAGGCCGTTGTTGCCGGTGGTCATGATCTTGACAAACTCATCGATGGAGGAGGCGTACTGGGCGGCCTTGCGGATTCGGTTGGATTGAGGGGTTCCGTTGGGGTCGAAGGGGCTCTGGGCGACGGTGGTCTCCCCGATCATGAGCCCCGCGGAGTTGATGTAAAAGTCCGCCCCGGAGTGGATCCCTCCGGGGAAGGTCTCGTAGACCAGCCGGTGCCCCTTGGAGGGGAGCACATCGACGATCACGTCCCAGTGGACTCCGGTGTACCCGTTCCACATGAAGATCTGACCGAAGACGATAGACCCGTCTCTCGTGGCCGGGCCGTTGGCCAGGAAGGAGGAGCATTTGTGGAGCTTCTCCGGCATCTTGGCCTCCTCCTCGGGTGTCAGGAAGCTGAGGCGGTTGACAGGGGTCTCGTTCTTCTGGAGGGCTCCCGCCAGCTGGCCGAGATCGATGGAGGAATTGAGGGTGGCGATGTCGAGCAGGTCCAGGGGCCTTCCGTGGAAGGAGGCACCGGCCTTGACGGCGCCGTCGGCGATCCCCTTCATCTCTTCCAAGTACTCCCGGTCATAGCGGCGGAGCATGAGGGCGTCCGTCATAAGCCGCGTCTGGGACCAACCTTGAACGGGGTCGGCCTCGTTGGCGCGGATAGCCAGCTTCTCCATGTAGGCCTGGATCTCCTCTCTCAAGAGGTAGCCGTACTGGTATCCCCTGGGGTAGGGATCTCCTTCGACGTGAACGAAGATCCACCCACGATCGGTGTAACGGAAGGCGGGACCGAACCACCGGACCCTCTCGGGCCGGATCAGGGCCGTAACATCCTCGACCCTCTCCAGCTGGATGTCGTCGAACCAGGCTCTCCCGGAGGCCGAACCGTTCAGACCCAGGTTCAGACGAACCCGGTCGGTCCCGCGGGTGGCGAAGAAGAGCGTCTCCACGCGGGTCCACTCTTGGGTGGATCCCAGGGCCGGCGAGTGGTTGGTGAAGGGGAAGGACTCCATGGTGAGGGCGGCCGCGACGGGGGTCGGGTAACGGCCTGTCGGGTCGGAGAAGGCCTTCTCGGTCTTGATCCACCCGCTGAGGCGGTAGAGTTCGCCTACCTGCAAGGTGAGAGGCTCGGAGAGAAGATGGCTCTCCATGAGCCCCGGGTGGGAGATTCTCAGACTGGCCTTTCCGGCGTGGAAAATTTGCGAGTCCCCTTGAACTTTGCCGGGGGAGGAGGGATGAAGGGTCCATCCCAGGGGGAGATCGCCGGAGAGCGATTCGAAACCGGCGTTCTTCAGCGGGAGCGTCTCTCTGGCGAAGAGAAGGGAGCCGCAAAAGAGGATGAAAAAGGGGAGGAAGAGACGTGTCTTCATCGATCACCTCGTCTGGGGTATATAAATCTTACGCAGGAGCAGGGAAAAAGTCTCGCCTGGGAGGGCCGATCTTCGTGGAGAAGCACCTCCCGGTTTGTTCGGAGGTCTTGTATCCTTTCCCAAAAGGGCCGATAAAACGTGTAAAATAGGGCATAATTTAGAGCCGCAAGGGGGAAGAGTGTGAAGAATATCTTGAAAGAGAGTTGGAGAGGAGTATTTGTCTGTACCCTTATAGCGTTGCCCTCCTTCTGCCTTGGCAAGAGCTTTCCCATCGTGGGGGGCCCCGTTTTTGGAATCCTCATGGGCATGGTCCTTGCCGGGATTTGGAAGGAGAGGGGGGAGTGCCGGCAGGGGATAGGGTTCACCTCCAAGAAAATCCTTCAATACGCGGTGGTTCTCCTGGGCTTCAGCATGAACCTTGACAGCATCGTGAAAACGGGTAGACAGTCCTTGCCGATCATCCTCTCTACGATCACGGTTTCTCTTCTTGTCGCCTTTTTCATGTACAAGGCCATCAGGCTCTCTTCCAATATCACCACCCTTATCGGCGTGGGCTCTTCCATCTGCGGAGGCTCGGCCATCGCGGCGGCAGCCCCCGTCATCGACGCGAAAGACGAGGAAATTGCGACCTCCATATCGGTGATCTTCCTCTTCAACGTCGCGGCGGCTCTCATCTTTCCGAGCCTGGGCGGTCTTCTCGGGTTGAGCGACCAAGGGTTCGGCCTCTTTGCGGGCACCGCCGTGAACGACACCTCCTCTGTCACGGCCGCCGCGGCGGCGTGGGACGGAATCCATGGGAGCAACACCTTGGGAGCCGCGACGACCGTCAAGCTCACAAGAACCCTGGCCATCGTTCCCATCGTGTTGGGGCTGGCGGCCTACCGTTCCCGGAAGAAGACCGCGACGTCGAGAGAGGGGTTCCGTCTCAGAGACTCCCTGCCGACCTTCATCCTCTACTTCGTCCTGGCTTCGGTCATCACCACACTCTTCCCCCTTCCGCC
>JAMOAD010000025.1 GCA_023621955.1 Acidobacteriota bacterium | reverse complement strand
GGTAGCGGCTCGTACGGCCGGGAAAGCCCATGACCAGGGCGAAGTCACCGGAATCGATGTCTTTCGCCGAGAAGGGGAGAAACTTTTCCGGTTTGTAGGGAAGGTTCTCTTTGGAGTAATCCGCCGGGTGGCCGTCGGGTCCCACGTAGGCTCTCAGGAAGGAGAAGTCTCCGGTGTGACGGGGCCATATCCAGTTGTCGGTTTCGCCACCGAACTCCCCGATGTTTCTCGAGGGGATGTAGACGATTCGAAGGTCTCTCAGGACCATGGACTTGAAGAGGTAGTAGGAGAGCCCTCCGTAGAAAGAGGTGACACGAACTTCGTACTCTTGCCCCTTCCCCTCGTACTCTTTGACTAGGGCCTTGATGTTCTTCTCGATTTTCAGGGAACAGAGCCGCGGGGGAGTCTTGGGGGTGACGCCTTTAAGAACCCGCGCCGTGACGTCTAGGACGTCTTTGAGAATCCAAGCCTTGTAACCTGGAGCGGGGATCTCTTCCGCCATGGTGGAGGCGATGAACCCGTCATGGATGATGTTGAGCTTCAAGGAGCTCTGCCGCTGGGCGGCGCCGAAGGCGACGTGGTGGTTGGTGAGAATCAGGCCTTGGGGTGAGACGAAGGAGCCTGTTCCGCCTCCGAGGCTGACGACGGCCTGGGAGAGGGATCCGCTTGGGGAGAAGAGGTCTTTCTCCGAAAGGGTGAAGCCCAGAGCCTTCATCTTGGCGAAGACCTCCGGAGGAAGCTTGTAGGGTTGGAACATCCCCTCTTCGGCCCGAAGCAGAAGGGCGGGAAGAAGAAGGATCAAGAGAGAGAGCGCGACTCTTCTACACTTCATGGAAACCTCCTATTTTTTCTGTTTTACGCCCGACTCCGGGGAAAGTTTCCCCTCCCCTTGGTGGGGTTGTGCCCTTCAAGAGAGGGCGGGGAGGATCTTCTCGCGGAAGATCCTCTCCCAGGAGATTCTCTCCTGAAGGAGCTGACCCTTCTCGAAGAAGGGAGAGGGGTTGTTGATTCTCGCGGCGAGATCTTCGGCCAAGAGGGGTGCCGTTTCCAAGGCTGCTCTGTTTTCCCTCTCCTCCCTCTCCTTGAGGCCGATTCGGGCGAGGAGGTCTCCCTTTCCGAGAGGCGATTCCCCCAAGGGCGAGGGGAGAGCGGCGAAGTCGACGATGCGGTGGGTCTCGGTGAGCCCTGTCTGTTCAAGGAGAAAGGCGGATCCGCAGGCACGGGAGAGGAGGGCGACGCCTCCGAAGGGGGAAGCTTCCAGTTGGGCGATTCCGAAGGGTTCGTAAATGGAGAGGCCGAACTCCAGATCGCTGGCCGCCCGCAGATCCAGGAAAGAAGCCTCCTGGGGGACCCGTAAGCCGCTCCGTCCAGGGGCGAAGCCGAACTGGTTGAGGAAGACCCCCTTGATCGCCTGGGAGCGGGCGTTGAAGAGGGAGAGCGATTCCGAGAGGCTCTCCTCCGCGCCTACCAGGTCGGGCCACCCCTTCCGGTGGAGAAGAGGCCAGCCGTACTCCTCTTCCATCCGGCAGACCTCCTCTTGGTTTCTCCCTGTTCCGATCAGGGTGGAGAGGATAATGAAGATCCCCTTCAGGCCTCTTTCGGCAAGTTCTCTGTCCAGCGGGTAGAGGAAGCGGAGGTCTCTCCAGAACCCTTTGCTGACAACGAGCCTCGCCACGTGGGTGAGGATGATGTCCGGCGTGAAGAGGAAGAGGCGTCTTCCATACTCTTTGATCAAGGCCCTTCGGAGCTCTTTCTCCTTGAAGTCGATCATCCTCGAAGGGGCCCCGTTGTAGACGGTGTGAACCCTCTTGGGATCCGCTCCCGGACAGAGGTAGAGAAACTCCTCCTGGACCCAGTCCCCAACGCAGAGAACCCCGTTCATGTGGACGGCCCTTTTGACCAACTGGCTCCTGTAGCTGTTCTCCTGCGAACCAAACCGTTCCTCCAGGGAACGGCCCTCCCGACGGTCATGGAGAAGAAGGTTGTAGAAGAGGGTGTCGTGGCCGGGGTGACTCTCGACACAGGCTCTGGCGGGGCTGATCTCATGGGCGTAGAAGAAGGTTTTATCCGCGAGCCTTCTTTGGAGACTCTTCTCCCGCTCGACGGCCAAGGCGCAGGGGACCCCCATATACTCGTGGGCGAAGTGAACACAAGGCTCTGAGCCGAAGAGGGCCTCCACCACCTCGACGTAGGGAACCGACAGGCGGAGGTACTGCTCGAAGTCCCAATCACCGAAGCGGTCGCAGGGGAGGGCGAAGCTCTCCCAGAGTGTGAACTTGAGGGTGTCTACGGCGGAACGCTTCGCGCCCCTCACATCACAGAGGAGAATCTCCGTCTCCACCGACTCCTCTGGGGAAAACTCGTTCCCCATCATCCTGATCCCGTAGACGAAGCGAAGGCCGAATTTCTCCTCCAGAGGGGCGAAACGCTCTCTCCAGGGGGCGGGGGTGACTCCATCGAGGGAGGAGTAGAGGAGGCGGCTGTTCTCTCCCAACCGGTTCTTGCTAGGACCCTCCAGAGAGAAGAGGGGGCCGTAGATGAGGGTCCGTGAGAAGCGGGCACGGTAGGAGGGCGAGGAGACGAGGCCGTTGAGGACCGATCCGATCCCTCCGATCTTCGCCGCCGCTTCGTGGGAGACGTGTATGGCTACGCTCATCCTTCGTCACCGGGGGAGGAAAGAGAGAGACAGAGGCAAGAGACCATAGGCGTCCTCCTTGATTCCTATTTATACCATAGTTGACTTTCCCTGGGAAAGGGGAGGAGGCTTCCGATGGGGGGCTTTCTGGTATACTCTGGAGGATGACCTTTTGGAACTTTCAGAGAGCCAACCGGCGGAGGTGTTTGGCGGCCCTCTCCCTCCTCTTCGGCTTCTTCTTCCTCGTCTGGTGGGGGCTCTTCGAGATCGTCCGCCTCTTCTTCCCTTTCCCCTTCTCTCTTCCCTACCTCTTCTTCGTGGTGGGAGCCTTCTTCCCGATTCTCTTCCTCTTGAGACGCTCCGAAGGGGCGATAAGGGAGTTCATCGACGCCATCGGCGCCCTTCCCTTGGACAAGGAGGATCTGCGGCACCGACGGGTGGAGAACATCGTCCGGGAGATCTCCCTCTCCGCGGGGGTGACCCCTCCCCAGGTCTACATCTTCCCCTCTCCCTTGAAGAACGCCTTCAGCATCAAGACCGAAGAGGGAGGAACCCTTGTCCTTTCCGAGGGGCTCGCGGGGAACCTTCGCAGAGACGAGATCCAAGGGGTCGTCGCCCACGAGATCGGACACCTTGTGGAGGGGGACACGGAGTACAAAACCTTTCTCGCGACGCTCTCGGCGGGGTTTCTCTCCACCCGGCGCCTTCTGGGCTTCTCCTCTTCTTCGCAAGAGGGAACGGAGAAGGGAATCGGGCTTCCCCTCCAGGGTGGAAGGTTCGGACTCTTCGCCATCACGGTCGTCCTCTACCTCCTGGTCGCTTCCCTGGTCGCCCGGCTTCTTTCACTCCTGGTCTCGCGGCAGAGAGAGTACCTGGCCGACCTGAAGGCCCTGGAGCTTACCCGGAACCCCGAGGCTTTGGCCAGGGCGCTGTGCGTTGTTGGGAGAGACCGACTGAGGGCCCTGGTTCCCCTGACTCACCCCTCCTTCGCCATGCTCTTTTTCGTTAACCCCGCCTGGAGGGTCTGGGAGGAGGGAAGCGGACTCCTAGCGGAGCTCTTCTCTACCCATCCCCCCCTCTCCGAACGGATCCGCAGGCTTCTGAGAATCGCGGGAGTTCCGGTGGGACTCTTCTACACGCAGACCATGAGGCACCGGGCCGAGATTTCCCCGGAGGATGAGCTCTACACCAAGGGACGGGAGGGGTGGGCCGGTCCCTTCCCCCTCTCTCAGGCCATGGCCCAAGCCCTGGGCGAGCCTGGGTCGACTCTCTTCTCCCCGGAGGCCGGAGAAATCGCGCCCCTCTCCCTCGGGGAAGCAACCCCCCACGGTTGCCCCCGTTGTGGGGTTTCCTTGACCAGAGCCTACTTCGAGGATGTTCCCCTCCTCCTCTGTTCCGGTTGCGGTGGCGCCGTCATGGAGGGCGTCCGTTTCAAGAGAACCTTGATCCGCGAGAGCCCCGTGGCCGAAAGCGTCCGGAAGACCGCGGGAGAGGTGAAAGAGGGCTTCTTGAAGAGGAAGAAGGAGACCGGCAAGACCAGGGTCGGGGAGTTTGACCCCTCTCCTCTTCTCTCCTGTCCCCTCTGCGGAAAGCC
>JAMOAD010000200.1 GCA_023621955.1 Acidobacteriota bacterium | reverse complement strand
TTCGACCTCTTCGAGTTTATGGGCCAGCTTCTCCGGTGAGGGGAGAAACCTCTTGGCCAGGGAGATGTTCCCGAGGATTCCCGCCAGGAGGTTGTTGAAATCGTGGGCGATCCCCCCGGCGAAGACGCCCAGGGATTCCAGCTTCTGCCCCTTGAGCATCTCCTCTTCCAACTTCTGCCTCTCCCGTATGTCTCTCAGAAGGAGCAGGAGCCCCTCTTGTTCCTCTCCCTCGCTTCGAAGGGAGACGAGGGTCAAGGCGACGAGAAGCTCCTCCCCCGAAAGAGTTCTGAGGAGGAGCCTCATCTCTCCCCGAAGGTCCCTCCGGGAGAGGATCTCCTCCCGGGTCAACAGCCTTAGGGTCCCCTCCCTCTTGAGGCGGCAGACGCTCTCGACCCCTTTGCCCATCGCCGCCTGGTGGCTCCATCCGGTCAGCTCCTCGGCGGCCCGGTTCATCAGGACGACCCCTCCCTCCCTGTCGAGGGTCAGGACACCCTCGTCAACGCTCCTGAGGGTGGCGTCCATCCGCTCCTTCTCCTCCCTAAGCGCCCTCTCGTACCGCTTCCTCTGGTCGATGTCCCGAAGGGTTCCCTCGACGGTGAACTCCCTTCCCTCCTGGTCCCAAACCATCCGCGCGTTCAGGGAGAACCACTTCTTCTTCGCTCCCTCTCCCAGCAGAACCTCCTCGTCCTCAAGGTAGCCCTTGGTTTTCAGCGTGTCGAAGAGAGCCTTCTCCTCCCTCTCGGGAAAGGAGACCAGTTCAACCGCCCGCTGTCCCAGAAGCTCTTCCGGCTCCCGTCCCAAGGCCTTTCCGACGGAAGGGGAGAGGAGGATGAGCGTTCCCTTCCGGTCGACTTGGAAGTAGATGTCCAGGAGGTTCTCGAAGAGAGAGCGGTACTTCTGCTCGCTTCCCTTGAGCTTTTCCAGCGTCTGGGAGAGCATCTTCGTCCGGGCCTTCACCTCCTTTTGAAGCGTGTAGTTCCAGGTCATCAGGAGGGAGACCAGGAAGAGACCGCACAGGACTCCTACCAGGACATAACGAAGGAGGAAGGGCCGCTCAACGGCCTCTCCCACCCATCGGGTGTCTATGGACCGCAGTTCCTCCTTGGTCATGAGCGAGAAGCCCTTGTTAACAAGTGCCAGAAGCGCCTCGTTCCCCTTCCTCACGGCTCTGTGGAAGGCCCCCTTGTAGAGGGGAGGCGTCGAAAACCGGTAATAATCCTGAATCCCAAACTTGTAGAGGTAGTAGAGAGCCGGAGGCTTGTCCACGACGAAGACGGTGATCTTTTGGGCCAAGGCGTCCCGGACGATGGCCTCGTAGCTGTCGTACTCCAGAAGGCTGTAGATCCCCTTTTGTTTCAAGTACTCTAGGGCCGCGTCCCCCCTCTTGACGGC
This sequence comes from Acidobacteriota bacterium, assembly GCA_023621955.1. Lineage (GTDB taxonomy): Bacteria > Acidobacteriota > Aminicenantia > JAMOAD01 > JAMOAD01 > JAMOAD01. The sequence goes on along the minus strand of JAMOAD010000200.1, from coordinate 2,854 downwards.
GACCGGGAACTCTCTCAAAGACTCCGCGTCCTTGATCCCCGTGATGTCCCGGTGGAAGAAGATCGGTACCTCGATAGTCCGGTAGGGGGGGGTGAAGGAGAAGACCTTCTTCCTCTCAGGAGTCGAAAAGAGCGTGTCGATCACGTCGTGCATCCCGCTCTCCATCTCCCTTCGCGCCCGGCTCCACTCCATGCCACGGATCTGAACGGAGACCCCCGTTTTCTTCTCCCAAAGACGCCACTGGTCGATGAGAATCCCTTGAAGTCGACCGTCCGGCGCGCGGAAAACGAAGGGAGGGTAGTTGTCGTCCATGACAACCCTCAGAGGAGCGGCTTCTCCCCCGCGGAGAGGAGAGAGAAGGGAGAAGAGCGCGAGGAAGAGAAAACCGGCGACCGTTTTCACAGGCCCTCCTGTAGTCTATAGGAATAGTAAGATAAACTTTGAAGTGAGTCAAAGGGGAGAACTCTTCACAGTTTTATCCCAAGCAAGCCCCTGAGCATCACCGGGACGAATCTCGGAGCGCGCCGCTTTCAGGAGAGAGGGCTCTCTTCAAGGGGTAAGACTCGGCTTCACCGTTGAACATCGAACGTCTCCGAGGCCGAAAAAACCCGTTCAGAGACGATTCCCTTGAAAAGCCTCCGCCAAGAGGGTACACTTTGGAAATGGTCAGGTTGGGTCGTCTCCCAGAACTCTTCGCCAAGGAGCGTGGAATGGCGCTTCCCCCGCCAGCGCGGAACGATCTCGGATTCCCGGGAGAGAGGGAATCGTTGAAGGCCTCATAAACACAGGCGCCATGAGCAAACTCCCCCAAGGGTCTTCTCCTCGGTAGCGTCAAGAATCTTTCGCGAATTTGTGAGGGAGTCGCTCTCCGGGCATGAACCTAACGCTTCCGCGATAAGGACAAGTCAAGCCTTTGAGGAGAAAAACCATGGAAAGCGGCAACTACTATGAAGAGTCGCTGAACTCTTTCAGGCTCGTCGAGGTATACAACACGAAAATCAAGAGAATCAAGCAGTATCTGAAGAACGAAATTGAGTACGTGAGAAGCAAAACCAAAAGAGACGACGAGCTCCTGGAGATAGGGGCCGGTTATGGACGAATCCTGAAAGAACTCGCTCCCTATGTAAAATCTCTCTCCGGTATCGATATTTCTCAAGAGACTATCGAGTATGGAAGGAGTTATTTAAAAGGCCTTAACAATGTTTCCTTAGAGCTCATGGACGCCTATAGCATGAACTATCAAGAACGCTTCGATCTTATCCTCTGCCTACAGAACGGTCTCTCTGCCATTAAAGGAAACCCTATGCTCCTCGTCGAAAGGGCCCTTCAGGCCACAAGAACGGGGGGAAGGGTTTTCTTCAGTACTTACTCTCCAAAAATCTGGGAAGAACGGGTGAAATGGTTCATCGAACAATCTGAAAAAGGGTTGATCGGAAAAATAGACCCTACAATGACAAAAGACGGGGTTATCCGTTGCGAGGATGGATTCGAAGCGACGACTTTGACCGAGCAGGATCTCCGGAGAATCGGCAGGTCCACCGGGTTGCGCTACTCCCTCGAAGAGGTCGATGGTTCTTCCCTGTTTTTAACGATAACGAAGAGGGAAGAAACTCCCCTCAAGAAGCTTTCGCGGATTGATTAAAGAGGAACCTTTCGGGGGTCTCTCCCCCGTGTCCGGGGGTAGCGTCAAGAATCTTTCTCGCATTTATTGAGGGGGAATCCTTTGCTTGAAGAAGAAACGGGGGAAAAGCCTTGGGAAGCCTACCTTCCTTGAAGCGTGGGGGAGTGCGCCCCTCCTCTTTCGAAACGCGGGAAAAACATTGCCCGATATCGCCGAAAGAACCTTCTCAAAAGCGATTCCCTTGAAAAGCCTCCGCCAAGGGGGTTAAATTTCAAATGGTCCCGCCCGATGACCTCACGAAACTCTTCTTGAGATTCATCGCCAAGAGGGAGTTTCTCTCTTCTACCAATAGAGGCGCTGCGTTTCTGCCGCGCTCCGAATCTTGTGCGACGATTTTTGCGGCCCCACGTGCTATGAACCTTTTATGCCATAGGGAACCAGACCAATGATTGAACTTCGCGCATTTGAAGAGGCGGATATTCCGAGACTCCTCGGGTGGATCCCCGACGCGCGGTTCCTGCTCCAATGGGCCGGGCCTCAGTACAAGTTTCCCCTGGACGCTCCTCAGCTCCTCAACACGTTGGCGGCTACAGAGGGAGAACGTCCCTCCTGTTTTATGTTCAAAGCCCTGCGGAAAGTTGAAGGAGATGTGGTTGGACACATCGAGTTAACGAAGGTCAACTACGATACGGGAACGGCACGGTTAGGGCGTGTCCTGATCGGTAGACCCGAATGGCGAAGCCGTGGGCTGGGGCGCGAGATGGTTGAGAGCGCCCTATCCTATGCTTTCAATAGGCTTGGTTTTGACATGATCACGCTTGGCGTGTTTGATTTTAACGCTCAAGCCATTGCCTGTTACGAGGCTCTCGGCTTCACCGAATACGAACGAAGGCCTAACGCAAGAACTTTTGGTAAGGAGCGCTGGACACTCGTAATGATGGAGCTGAATCGGAAGGTTTGGGCCGAAAAACGAGCCGGCGAACAACCGCGCGCATCGAAGGCGGGCAAGACCAACCCTTGAGTTTCCTCCTCCGCAGAACGCGAGTACAAAGGTCTGAGAATCAAGAAGAGGGCTCCGCGCTCCCTCAAACCCTTCAGAACCAATCGCCCCTGATCAGAACACTCCTCTTCGTTCCGGATGGGTCCCACCCTCACTTCCTATCTCCCTTCTCTCTTCTCTCTTTTCCTGATACCCTTCTCCTGTGCTCCTCCCTTTGCTTCGCCTTGGGAAGC
>JAMOAD010000252.1 GCA_023621955.1 Acidobacteriota bacterium | reverse complement strand
ATCATGGTCTTGAAGGAGAGAGGGAAAGAAGGAGGGGGGCACAGAAGCGTCGGCCGAGGTTGTTAGACCGGGGGGAGAAAGAGTCGGCATTAGCTGGAGGGAACATCCGGGAGAAGAGGACGCTGGAAGCGTCGGCATAGGTTGGCGAAGACCGGAGAAGGGAGAGCCGGTGTTAGCCAGAGGGGACGTCTGGAAGGCGAGAGAGAAGGGTTGAGGGGCGAAAGGGGAAGGGAAGAGGATTTAGGGAGTGTCCCCAGTAAGAAAAGAAGGGGGAGGTTCTCATCATTTGAGAAGGTGGGGGAGGTATGCTGGAAGGGAAAGACTTGAAGAGAGGAGGTTGCTACCATGGACAAAGTGGAAAGGATTTTTAAGAAGGTTCTCTGGTTGCTGGTTTGGAAGGAGAGGGTTCCGTCGGTTCTCCCTGAGGAGGGAGAGAGCGGAGACCTGTTCTCCCTTCCTGAGGAGAGCGATATCCTTCTCCCACTTCCCGAAGAGGGGTGGAAAGTGGTTCCTATCTAAAAAGGAGTGTCCCTAGTAGGTGATAAGCCGCCAAAGAGCTGCAGGCAGGGAAAAGCCGGAAGAGAACAGAAAAAAGGAGTGTCCCCAATAGGAGCCCGGCGGGGGTTAGAAGGCGTAGGCTCCCCCGAAACGGTAGGGAGACCCCGCTGCCTGGGCCCGTTCTCCATCGAAGAGAACGGCGTTGAGGACTCCGATGTTGGCGATCCTCTCGGTTTTGTATCCCAGAGCCTTGAGCTCCTGTTCGGTCTTTTCGTCGAAGGACTTCTCCAGGTAGAGGGTGTCTGGGAAGCATTGGTGATGGATCTTCGGCGCTTCAAGGGCCTCTTTGAGCCCCATCCCCCTGTGGAAAAGGTTGATCAGAAGGTTGAGAACTCCGGAAATGATCTTCGGGCCTCCGGCTGCTCCGGCGGCCAAGTAAGGAGTCTCCCCCCGGGTGACAAGAACCGGAGACATAGAAGAGAGCATTCTCTTGCCGGGTTCCGGAAGGTTGAAACGGGAGGTCAAGAGGCCAAACTGGTTGGCCACACCTTGGGCGAATCCGAAATCGTCGATCTCGTTGTTCATGATCAAACCGGTCTCTTCCAGGATCAACCCCGATCCAAAGTAGCCGTTCAGCGTGTAGGTGACGGCCACCATGTTGCCGTTTTTGTCGAGAACGGAGTAGTGGGTGGTCTCCTCCTTCTCGTAGCTCCAAGGGGTTGGAACCGCTGAAGGTTCGATCTTCGCCGGCTTTCCCGGTGTGATGAGGGAGGCCTTGGCGGCGGCGTACTTGGGCGAAAGGTAGGCACGGGTGGGGAGGGACGCGAAACCCGGGTCTCCCATGGAACGACTTCTTTCCAGGAAGGTGAGCTTCATTACCTCCGCTAGCAGGGAGAGGCGTTGAGGTTGGGGAAGATTCTTGGGAAAACAGTCCAGAAGGAGGAGGGACTGGGCGATCACTGCGCCTCCCGAAGAGGGAAGGGAGGGAAGAAAGATGCGGAAACCTTGGTAGTCGAGCTCAATGACGGGCCTGTAAACCTCTTTATAGAGTTCCAGATCCTTTCGGTCTATCCATCCCCCGTGGAGGCGTACACTCCGTTCGATCCTCTCTGCGGTCTCTCCGAGGTAGAAGCCGTCCGCCCCTCTCTCGGCGATCCGCTTGAGAGTCTCGGCCAGTTCGGGTTGAAGGAGTCTCTCCCCTGGAAGGTAGCCCTCCCCTCCCTTGAGAAGGATGCGTCGACTCTCGGGAAATCTCTCCAAGAGGTTCTTATGCTCTTTCAGAAACTCCGCAAAGTAGGGACGAACGATGAAGCCCTGGGACGCGAGGTCGATGGCCGGCTGGACAAGGTCTTTCCAAGGGAGTGTCCCTTGCTCTTTCCAGGCCCTGTAGAGGCCCTTGACGGTCCCGGGAACCCCAACGGCCTTGGCACCGATCTGGGCGACTTCGGGCAGAAAGTTTCCCTTATCGTCAAAGAAGACCTCTTTTCGGAAGAGTCGAGGGGCGACCTCGCGAAAGTCGAGAAAGAAGGGCTCTTTTCCCATCATCTTTCCCATCATGAAGCCTCCACCACCAAGGTTCCCAGCCTGAGGGTAGGTGACCGCTAGGGCGAGCCCCACGGCGACGGCCGCGTCTACGGCGTTCCCCCCCTTCTCAAGAATGGCCTGGCCGACCTTGGCGGCCAAGGGTTCGTCGGCGGCGACCGCCGATCTCTGCGCCCTTAGGGGCAGGAGAAGGAGGAAGAGGAGTTCAAGGGCGAGTAGGGGCTTGAGGAAAAAGGGTGAGGTAGTTCTTGTAGACAAGATCTCTGACACTTTCGACCTCCCGATAGAGAAGCTCCGCCGCTTTTTGATAGAGGGAGAGGATGAAGAGGGGCTCGTTTCGTTTCCCCCGGTAGGGAACCGGGGCCAGGTAGGGCGAGTCTGTCTCCAGCAAGAGACGCTCGGGAGGGACCATCGAGAAGGTCTCCCGGATCGCTTTCGCCTTGGAGAAGGTGAGCATGCCGGAGAAAGAGATGAAATAACCTTTGTCGACAGCCTTCTTCATGAAGGTTCCGTCGCCGGTGTAGCTGTGAAGAACCCCCCGAAGATCTCTGTGACGGAAGAGGATCTCCTCCGCCTCCGGGAAGCAATCCCTCAGATGGACGATGACCGGGAGGTTCATCTCCGAAGCCAGGGAGAGTTGACGGTCGAAGACCCTCTTTTGGCACTCCCTCTCGGAAAGGTCATAGAAGAAGTCCAGGCCGATCTCCCCCAAGGCGACGGTTCCCGGCTTGGTAAGGCTTTCCAGAAGGCTTTTCTCCTGGGCGTCGTCGTAAAGACGTGCCTGATGGGGGTGGACTCCGTAGGCAAAACGGAGGTAGGGACGGGTTTCGCCTAAGGCCAGGAGTTCGCCTCGACCCGGAGGGACCTCCGTTGTCTCCAGGGGGCAGAGGAGCTCTCCGACTCCCGCCTGGAGGGCCCTGTCGATGGTTTGCTCCCGCTCCCCGTCGAAACGGGGGTCATCCAGGTGGAGGTGGCTGTCGACGTAGAGGGAGGGGGTCATGCTCCTCACTCCCTCCTCTTGATCAGGGAGACGGCGAAGAAAAGAAGGGTTGAGAAGAGGACGATGGCGGCTCCGGAGGGGATGTTGATGTAGTAGGAGAGGAAGATCCCCGCCAGTGTCGAGAGGGCTCCGGCCAGGGCCGAGAAGAGGAGAAGGGAGGAAAAGCTCTTGCTCAGCTTTAAGGCGGTCAGAGGCGGCGTGACAAGGAGGGCGGAGACCAAGACGATTCCGACGACTTTAATGGAAACCACCACGACGAAGGCCAGGAGGGAGAGGAAGAGGGCGTCCATCCGGGCCACTGGAATCCCCGTAGCTTCGGCGGTCTCTGCATCGAAGGTGAGAGCCGTCCACTCCCTGTAGAAGAGTCCCAGGAGAAGGAGGATGAGCAGGAGTGTCCCTCCGGCGAAGAGGATGTCCCGGCTCTCTACCAGGAGGATGTTCCCGAAGAGGTAGGAGAGCAGGTTGGGGGTGTAACCCTCGATCTTGGAGAGAACGGCGATCCCCAGGGCCATGGTGGCTGGGAAGAAGAGCCCCACTGCGCTGTCTTCGCTCAGGGAGAGGCGCCGGACGCTCAGCCCGATCATCAGCCCGACGGTGATGGCGAAGATCAGCGCCGAACCGTAAGGGTTGATGCCCAACACAAGGCCGATGGCGACGCCGCCGAAGGCGGAGTGGGAGATCCCCGAACCGATCGAGGAGAGACGGCGCAGGACGACGAAGGCTCCTACCAAGGAGGCGGCGATTCCGATCAAGAGACCAGCGACGAGGGCCTTCTGAAAGAAGGCCATCCGGAGGAGTTCAACCATGGTCGCACCTGTGGTTGGGGTAATCCCGGGAAACCACCATATGGGGAACATTGCCGTGGCCGAAGAGGATGTAATGGGGACCGTAGAGCTTGGTCATGTTCTCGTTGGAGAGAACCTCGGCGGGACGTCCATGGACAACCAGGGAGCGGTTGAGGCATGCCACCGTGGTGACCCGTTCGGAGAGGGCCATCACGTCGTGGGAGACCATGATGATGGTGATTCCCGTCTCCTTGTGGAGGTGGGTCAGGATGGAGTAGAGCCCTTCGGAGACGGCGGGGTCGAGGCCTGTGGTGGGTTCGTCGAGGATGAGTAGCTCAGGCTCGACGGCCAGGGCTCGGGCGACCAAGACTCTCTGCTTCTGCCCCCCCGAAAGGGTGCGGTAGAGATTCCTGCGGAGGGGAAGGATTTGAAGCCTC
>JAMOAD010000185.1 GCA_023621955.1 Acidobacteriota bacterium | reverse complement strand
CACGGAAAGCGAAGCGTCCCTCCTGGGGGATCAAGAAGAAAGGGTGGCCTGGAAGGAGAAACTCCTCCATCCTGCCCGGGTTGGGACAGTAGGCCTCGACGGTTCTCCCTCCCCTTTCGAGGCGAAGGACGAAACGGTTGGGCCTCTCCACATACCTGGCCTCTTGCCAGGAGGGAGCCAAAACGAGTCGGCTCAGAGGGGGGCCACCTCGGCCCAGGGCGTTGGAGCCTGAGGGGTTGTCAAGACCCGCTTCAGCTCCTTCAAAGGTGTCCGTTCGGAGAGGGCGTTCTCGAGAGTGAGCAGGGCGGTCTCAGGGGTGTTGTTGTGTTCGGAGATGTGGGAGAGGAAGAGCCAACGGAGGCGCTCTGAAGCGTTCATGGCAACCAGGGAAGAGGCCTGCTGGTTGGAGAGATGGCCGTAAGGACTCAGGATACGCTTCTTCAGATGTTCCGGATAGGGCCCTCTCTTGAGCATCTCTACATCATGGTTACTTTCCAAGAAGAGGAGGTCCGCCCTGGATATGGAGACGGCCATGGCCGCATCGGGAACCCCTGTGTCGGTCAGGACCGTGGCCTGACAACCGCGGTGGAAGAGGTTAAAGAAGAGGGGTTCGGCGGCATCGTGACACTTCGGTAGAGCCTGAACCACGGTCGATCCGAACTCCACGACATCCTCCCTCTCGATCAAATGGATCCGGTCGCTCCACTTTTTTTCGTCTAATCTGGCCCTCTCCATGGTCTTTTTCGTAATGTAGAGTGGACAGGAGGTGTGTTTGAGAAACTGCACAACCCCCCGGATGTGGTCCAGATGCTCGTGGGTGATGAAGAGAGCCTTCAGCTTCAGCGGTGAGGCCTTGAGGTAGGAGAGCCGGCAGACGAGATCCCGGAAGGAGATTCCCAGGTCTACAAGGATGAGGCCGTCTTCGGTCTCGACGACATAGCTGTTCCCTTGGGAACCGCTGGCAAGGCTTGAGGCTCTCATCATGGCCGTTGATTATAGCAGAAAGGGAGAGGTCGGGAAAGTTCAGAGGGAGACGCCTTGACACCTTTTCGGGGATAGACGAAAATAGAGAATGCTCAAAGGAGTGATCTTCGATTTCGGCAACGTTCTCTACCGTTTCGACACCTATCTCTTCTTGCGCCAAGTCGTTGAAAAGGTAGGAGGGGAGACGGAGAGGTGGATCGATTTCTTTCAGACCACCCGAGTAGCCGACCTCTACGAGAGGGGGATGCTGACAACCGACGAGTTCATCGGGAGAATCGACGCGGTCTCCCCCCGGCCACAACCGAAAGAGTTTTGGAAAAAAACCTTTCTCGACATCTTCATCACCCCCATACCGGAGAACATCTCCTTGGTCAGAGAGCTCCACGGACTCTGCCACCTGGGTCTCCTCTCCAACACCAACCAGCTCCACTTCGAAGGGTTCATCCAGAACCTGGACTTTCTTCCCCTCTTCGACTCCCTCACCCTCTCCTATCGAGAGCTCTCCCTCAAACCGGAAGAGAAGATCTTCCGCCGAGCCTTGGAAAACATCGGTCTTCCCGCTCAGGATTGCCTCTTCATCGACGACAAAGAAGAGAACATCCTGGCGGCGCGGAACCTGGGCTTTCGGAGCCACCTCTACCGAGACCCCGGAGAGGTCCGTCGCCTGTTGCAAAAGGAAGGCCTCTTCCCCCCTTCTCCGGCTTGACACTTCAACCCGCAAAGTTGTACGCTTGGAGTATTCCAAAGGCGACGGGGTGAGAAGAGTGAAAATCGATCTGAAAGAGACGACGGTTCTTGTCACCGGTGCGAGCAGAGGCATCGGAAAGGCTATCGCGAAGTCCCTTCTCCTATCGGGAGCTCGGGTCGCCATCCACTGTCACAAACACAGGGAGAGCGCCGAAGAGATCGCCTCTTTGGGAGATTCCCGAATCTTTGAGGCCGACCTTTCCAAAGACGAAGAGACGCTCGATCTCTTTCAACGGGTTCTCCAGTGGTCCCCGAACCTGAATGTCTTAGTCAACAACGCCGGGGTCTTCCTCTCGGCACCCCTGGAGTCATCCCTTCAGGAGTGGATCCGAGTCTGGGATACCACCATGGCCATCAACCTGAAAGCCTCTTCGATTCTCTGCAAGGAGGCGGCCAACTACTTCGCCCAACACGGCGGAGGGCGGATCATCTCCATCTCTTCCCGGGCCGCCTTCCGGGGAGACACCCCGGAATACCTCGCTTACGCCGCTTCCAAGGCGGGCATGGTCGCCCTGAGCCGCTCCATCGCCAGAGGGATGGGAAAGAGGGGTGTCAAGGCCTTCGTTGTCGCTCCAGGCTTCACGAGGACAGAAATATATCGCCCCCCTGATCGTCTTTCTCGCCAGCGGTTTAGGGGATCACATGACCGGCGCCACCCTGGACGTCAACGCCGGAAGCTATGTCCATTGAGGTGAAAACCATGAAAAAACGATTATCTTGGCTGGGAGCACTCGTTCTTCTTCTCTCCCTCTTACCCCTTCAAGGGAAAGACGCCAAGGTCAAGGTTCTTACTGCACGGCTCCTCTCTCGGGCCGATTACCTCTCTTCCACCTTGGCCACCCTCTCCAAGGGAGAGAAGGTCGCGGTCCTGGAGACTCAGGGCAACTGGGTAAAGGTGAAGAGCCCCTCCGGTGGTCAAGGGTTCCTCCACCTTTCGGCCCTCGACCTCTCCGGCGGGAAGGCCTCACTCTCCGGCCTTCTGCCAGGCCAGAAGGGAACCTCCGAGAAAGAGGTCGCCATGGCGGCAAAAGGGTTTAACGAAGGGAACGAAAAGAAGCTCAAGGGCACGAAGGGGTACAACTTTCAAGACCTCGAGTGGGTCATGACGCAGAAGACATCCACCGCAGAAGTGTCAAGGTTTATCCAAAAGGGGAAACTGAAATGAACAGAAAGATTCTCCCTCTCCTCATCGTTTTTCTTCTCTCCTTCTCTACCCTTTACTGTCAGAAGTTCCCCTTCGGCAAGCTGAAGAAGGGAGCCTCCCTCGTCGGAGGAGCGACCAGGGAGATCTCCGAGGAAGAGGAGTACTTCATAGGCCGAGCCGTGGCCGCTAACATCCTCTCCCAATTCAGCCTTCTCAAAGACCAGACCTTCTCTGGGTACCTCAACACCCTGGGCTCCACCCTCGCCTTCCGCTCCCAACGACCCGAGGTTTACGGCGGTTACCACTTCGCTCTCCTCGACAGCGAAGAGGCCAACGCCCTCTCCGCTCCGGGAGGGGTCATCTTCATCACCAAAGGACTTCTGCGGATCACCTCCACCGAAGATGAGCTGGCCGCGGTGATCGCTCACGAGATCGCCCACATCGTCGCCAAGGATCCCCTCAAGGCGATCCGTTCCGAACGGGTCAAACAGCTGGGAGCCTTCACCGCCGGAGAGGTTATGGAGAGCCAAGGGGCTTCTGGCAACATGATGGATCTCTTTCAGAACTCCATACTGGATATCACTGGAACCCTTCTGCAGAAAGGGTACTCCCGAGGGCAGGAGAAGGAGGCCGACCTGGCCGCCATCGCTCTTCTTCGGGAGACAGGCTATGACCCCTCCGCCCTCCTTTCGGTCCTGAAGAAGATCGAGGAGGCCTCAGGAAAGCCGAAAGCCAAGGTTCTCTCCGCCCATCCCCCCGCCAAGGAGAGGGAAAAGTACGTTCAGAAGGCTCTCGAAGGGGAGACCCCCCAGGTTGAACAACCTGAACGTCGGCAGAGGTACTCCGCCGCCAAGCGGGCTCTGGGTTTGTGAAGCTTTTCAAGAGGGTCCTCCCTACACTTCTGCTCTTTCCGCTCCTCTTTCTTCTCTCCTGCCTCTCGATCTTTCAAGAGGGGGAGAACCGGCTGGAGGACCTTCGGGTTCGTCTCCTGGCACCGAAGCTTGAGGCTTCCGCGGTCTATATCGAGATCGACCAGGAGAGCCTCGACTTCTACCGCAAGGAGTTTGATATAGGCTGGCCCTGGCCGCGAAGTCTCTACGCCAGAGCCATCGACTACCTCACCTTCTCCCAGGCCCGTTTAGTCGTCCTGGACATGCTTTTCACCGAAGGCTCCCACTACACCTTCGGCGAGGAAGAGGACAGAGCCTTGGCGGAGGCGATAGCCAAGAACGGGAGAGTCGTCCTCCCCCTCCTCTTCCGTTCCGCCCCACCGGTTCAGGCCCCGGCTCTTCTCCGGCGACAGGCCTTGCCGTCACTCCCGGTTCAGCCTGAGGAGCGACCGGGGATTCTCCTCCCTCTCCCCCTTCTCGAAAGGGGCCGCCCTCTCCTCGGCAACGCCGCGCAATTTCCGGACAGGGACGGCCTCTTCCGCTCTTTTCACCACCTCTTCCTCCACCGAGGCCATCTCTACCCCTCCCTCAGCCTCCGGGCGGCCCTGAGCCTTAACCCCTCACTTCCGATCGGAAAGATTCCCTGGAAGCGGGACGGCTCGCTCCCCCTCTTTTTTTATAGAGACCGAAACCTCCCCACTCTCTCTATCTCCCAGCTGATTCAGAGCCAGGTGAGGAGGGAGGAGGGAGCGAAGCCGGTCATCTCCCCCGGGGATCTCAAGGGAAAGATCGTCTTTATCGGGGCAACCGCCCCAGGCCTGATGGACCTACGCCCGACCCCTCTGCAACCCCTGGAAGCGGGCTACCGTCTCAACGCCACAGCCCTCTTCAACATCCTCCGGGGGGAGTTTCCCCGTTCCTTGCCCGCCCCTCTCTTCTGGACACTTCTCTTCTTGGGCATGGCCGGGCTCTCTCTCCTCCTCCGACCCCAAGAGTCCACCCTCCTTCAACTTCTGATCTCCTCCTTGGCCCTGCTGACCGTTTCAGCACTCTTCTTCCTTCTCTTTCACCTCTTCCGCCTCACCTTTCCCCTCCTTCCAGCCTTCACAGGCCTCTTTCTCTCCTCCCTGGAGGTGATCTACTCCCGGTACCACGCCGTGGGAAAGGAGAAAAAGTTTATTCAGGGGGTCTTCAGGAATTACCTCTCCGATGAGCTTCTCAAAGAGGTTCTTCGCCACCCGGACAGCCTGAACCTTGGGGGGGAGAAGAAGCTTCTCTCCGTCTTCTTCTCGGATCTCGAAGGGTTTACCACCATCTCCGAGAGGCTGGACCCCCAATCCCTGGTCTCCCTTCTCAACCTCTACCTAGAAAGGATGACCGACATCGTGATGGACCACAAGGGATTCCTGGACAAGTTCGAAGGCGACGCCATCCTCGCCTTCTGGGGAGCACCCGTTCCCCTGCCGGACCATGGTGCCGCCGCCTGCAGAACCGCCCTCGCCTGCAGAGACGCCTTGGAAAGGCTCAACCGGGAGGAGTTGGCGCCGAAAGGGTTTCCGCCTCTTCGAATGAGAATCGGCCTCAACACAGGGGAGATCGTTGTCGGCAACATCGGCTCCCGAAAGAGGCTGGAGTACACGGTCATCGGCGACGCAGTCAACACGGCCTCACGCCTGGAAGGGCTCAACAAACGTTACACTACGGGAATCCTTTGCGGTGACATGACCAGGAAGTGCGCGGGAGATGAGTTCCTCTTCCGTCGGATCGACAGGGTGCGCGTCAAGGGAAAGAGTCAACCCGAAGAGATCCATCAGCTTCTGGGTCTCAAAGGAAGCCCCTCTTCACTCCTTCCCGAGGAGCTGGAAAGGTTCGACCGGGGCCTGGACCTCTACTTCCTCGGCGATTTCTCCAAGGCTCTCCCCCTCTTCGGCTCTCTGCCCCAGGATCCCCCCTCCCTCCTCTTCCGAGAGAGGTGCGAAGCCCTTCTTCAAAATCCTCCTCAAGAGTGGACCGGAGTCTGGACTTTCCAGGAGAAGTAGAGGAACCGGCCTCTCGACGCTCAGAAGAGAATGTCCATTCCGACGGCGGTTCTGTGTTCAGGCCCCGCCTTCTCGGAGATATGGGAGAGGTAGGATCTGCGCAGGAAGAGGCAGGTATCGAGGCCGGAGATCAGGTGCCCGGTCCTGCAGGAGAGAGAAACCTCCCCTTGAAAAAGGCCGAAGTTGGATTTCGCGGAACGACGTAGGAGTGTATACCCTCCCGTGACACCTAAGGAGAGACGGCCTTGAGAATCCAGGAGATAAGAGGAACGGACCCGAAGGGTTCCCATCCTCACCTCTTCCTTGGTCCAGGGGTTGATAAAGCGGGAAACCGCTATCAACGGAGCCACAGAGAGCTCCTTACCGAAGTACACGAGGGCTCCCCCCTGGAGGTGAAGCCATTGGCTCTTGCGCCCCTTCGTCTCCCGCGCCTCAAGAGTCTCCCTTTGAACCAAGAGGTTCAGGTTTAAACCCTCGGTGATTCGGAAGTCCATGCCGGCGAAGAAACCCTCCCGAGTAAACTCGCCGGGGTTGAGAAAGAGGTGGTTGGCTCCGGCCTCCTCCTCCCCTTTCTTGTACCCGAACTTGAGAAGGGAACGGTTCCCGGAGTTCAGAGAGAGCTCCATCCGGTAGCTCCACTCCCTACCAGTCGAAGAGAGGGGATCCTTATCCTCTTTCCGGTACCCCTTGCGGTACTCTCCGGCCAGGCTGAAGCCTGAAACTGCCCAGGCGACCCTCCCCTCTACGGAACCCTCCTTAGGGGTGATCGTTCCTTTTCCAGAGGAGCTCCACTGCGACACCTCCCTCTCCTCTTTAGAAGAGGATGGTGTCACCATGCTTCCGGGAAGGGGGGGAAGTTTCAGGCCGTAGGAGGGAAGAGGGGAGAACAGAGAAGGCCTCTTTTTTTCCTCTCCCATGAGGAAGGAGAGAGAAAGAAGCAGCAAAAGCAGAGGTTTTCTCAACCATCCCATGGCTTTCATCCAAGGATAATGTATTCCTTTTCTCCTGTTTCGTCAAATATTTTTCTTCGTCTCACTTTGATTCCTACGTTGTAAGAAGCCGAAGGTTTCTCCACTTCTTTCCCGGTAAAGGGGAGACTTCGGCAAACTTTCTCTTCCCCCCGGCCAATCCCTCTGAACGACCCTGGAAAGCGGGCTTGAGAAAGGATGAGGAGTGGAGTAAAATCATCCAGACTCTCCCCTTCTTCTCCCATGAGACGGGGGAAAGGAGCGACGATGAAAGCGATCAAGAACCCTTACGCAAATATGCCCGGGCACTTCTGCTTCGGTTGTTCTCCTGAGAACGTGGACGGCCTGAACATGAGATTCTTTGAAGAGGGAGAGAAGGTGGTTTCCCTCTGGACGCCTACGCCCCGCTTTCAGGGTTATCCTGGGGTTCTTCACGGCGGCATCCAAGCGACTCTCTTGGACGAGATCGCCTCCTGGGTGGTCTACGTGAAGCTTCAAACTGCCGGAGTCACCGCCGCAATGGAGGTTCGTTACAAACGACCTGTCCTGATCGACCGGGGAGACCTCCGTTTGGAAGCTTGGGTAGAGAAGCTGAACCACCGGCTGGTTTCCATTCGGACGGTTCTCTTCGACCATCTGGGAAATACGGGGAGTGAAGGTCTCTTCCACTACCGTGTTTTTCCCGAACAAGAGGCGCGGAACCGTTTCTTCTATCCCGGAGCGGAAGCCTTCCAAGAGGAAAAGTGAGAAACATCCGCTTCCGAGCGGCCTTCAGGGTCTCTCTGGCCGGAGCCTTCGTGATGGCCGGTTACGAGATCGTCCGGTCGACGGCCTCTTCTCTCTTCATCCTCCACTACGGAGCCTCCAGGCTTCCCTACGTCCTCCTCATGGTCCCGCTCATCATGTTTCTGGGAACCTATGCCTTCAGCGTCGGCCTCCGCAAGCTGGGTCCCTACCGCCTCTTTCAGGTCAGCCTCTTGCTCGCCTCCCTGATGATGGTTCTCTTCTCCTGGACAGCACAGGCAGGGCTCACCTTCGCTCTCTTCCTCTACTACCTCTTCGGACAAGCCTACATTGTTTTTCTTGTTGAAGAAGTATGGGCCTTCCTCAACAGCACTCTCTCCGAAGAGGAGGGGAAGAGGTTCAACGGGGCGATCATCGGGCTCAGCACCCTCGGTTCCGTCGTCGGAGGGCTGGTCACGGGAAGACTCTCCCCGGTTCTAGGGTCGGAGATAATCATCACCCTGGCTTCCCTCTTAACCCTTCTGGGAGGTTTCATCGGAAGCGCGGCCTTCCGCATCGCCCCTCCCCAGGTAGGCAAGGGGAAAGAGCCTCAGAGGCTGAGAGACCACTTCGCCTGGGATCTCTTCCACCGCGACTCTCTCATCCTTCGTCTCACTTTGGTCGTCGCTTCCGCACAGATCATCTCCACTCTCTTGGACGTGGGCTTTCATAAGGCTCTTGAGACCAAGATTCCCCTCCTTGACCCCCGAACAGCCTTTCTGGGCTACTTCTGGGCGGCGGTGAACTTTGCGGGTCTCTTCATCCAATTTTTCGCGACCCCTCTCATTCTCCGTAAACTCGCCCCCCGGAAGGTTCACGGAGCCATTCCCCTTCTCCACGCCCTCTTCGCCCTGGGGGCCCTCTTCTCCCCTACCCTTATCCCCATGGCCATCGCCTTCTTTCTCTTTAAAACCGTCGACTATTCTCTCTTCAGAGCGGCGAAGGAACTCCTCTACATCCCCCTCTCCTTTACGGCCCGTTATCGGGCCAAGATGGTCGTGGACGCCCTGGTTTACCGTTCCGCCAAAGGCGTGGCCTCCGGGTTCTTGACACTCCTCTCCCTCGTCGGTGCGGCCCCTTCCATGGTCTTCTTTCCGGGAGCCTCCCTCTGTTTCGCTCTCTTTTGGTTCTCCCAGAGCCGCAGGCTGACCGAAGGCAAGAGAGGCTGATCCTGCGTCAGAGCTTCACCCTCCTGAGAAGGTTTGCGTTGGTAACCACCGAGAGGGAGCTTGCGGCCATGGCCATCTCCGCTAAGACCGGATGAAGAAGCCCAAGGAAGGCGAAGGGAACGGCAACCAGGTTGTAGACAAACGCCCAGACCAGGTTGGAACGAATCTTCGAGAGGGTTGCCCTGGAGAGGTTCAGAGCCTGAAGTACCCCACCCAGGTCTCCCCTCACGAGGGTGATGTCCGCGGCCTCCATGGCCACATCGGCACCGCTTCCCAAGGCTATCCCCACATCCGCCTTGGCCAACGCGGGAGCGTCGTTGATTCCATCCCCCACCATGGCGGTCATGCCGAACTCCCTCTGGATCCTCCCTATCGCCTCGGCCTTCTCACCAGGAAGAACCTCTGACTCAAAACGTTCGATTTTGAGCTTCTCGGCAACCCTCCCGGCGCTTCTGCGGTTATCCCCCGTGACCATCACCGGAACCAGCCCCCTCCTCTTCAGCCCCTCGATGAACTCCAGAGCCTCCCTCTTGATCTCGTCGCTCAGTCCCAGCAGCCCAAGAGGCTCTCCATCCCTCTCTACGGCTATGACGGTCAGACCTTCGTCTTCCATGGTTTCAGAGAGACCGAGGGCTTCCCCTGTCAAGGGTGATGTCAGGAAGCGGGGTGCGCCCACCCAGACCCTCTTCCCCTCCAGGATGGCCTCCACTCCCCTCCCCGCGTGGTTCTGAAAACCCTCGGGAACGACGGGTTCCCACCCTCTCTCCTGGGCGCTCTCCACGACCGAACGTCCCAGGGGGTGTTCAGATCCAACCTCCACAGAGGCGGCCAGGAAGAGGAGCTCCTTTTCATCCTCTCCCCGAAGAGGTCGCACCTCCGTCACCCGGGGCTTGCCTACCGTCAGGGTTCCGGTCTTGTCCAGGACGATCGCTTTGACCCTCTTGAGGGCTTCCAGCGCCCTCCCTTCCCGGATCAAGATTCCCCTCTCCGCCCCCATGCCGCTCCCCACCATCAGGGCGGTCGGTGTCGCCAGGCCTAAGGCGCAAGGGCAAGCGATGACCAAGACGGAGACCGTTGCGTAGAGGGCCGAAGTCAGAGCCCCCACATCGGGGCGTACCCAGGGAAGAAAGGGGGCTGCCGCCGAGGCCAGTGAGTTGAAGAACCCCGGAAAGAGAAGCCAAAGGAAGAAGGTGGAGGCGGCGACCAGAAGAACCCCCGGGACGAAGACTCCCGTCACCCTGTCCACAAGCTCCTGGATGGGAATCCGTGAACCCTGAAACTCCTCCACCAAAGCGGTCACCTGGGCCAGGAAGGTCTCTTTCCCTACCCGAAGAACCTTGACCTTCAGAAGCCCCTCCCCGTTGATCGTGGCGCCGATGACCTGGTCACCCAAAGCCTTCCTGACTGGCAGAGACTCCCCGGTGGCCAGGGATTCGTCCACAGAGCTCTCCCCTTCCAGAATCTCCCCATCCGTGGGAACCTTCTCTCCGGGACGGACAATCATGATCTCTCCCACCTTCAAATCTTCCAGAGGGACCCTCTCCTCTCCCCCCTCCCGGAGGACGTTAGCCGTTGAGCTTCCCATCTGAAGAAGCTTTTTAAGGGCCTCGGAAGCCCTTCCCCTCGCCCTTCTTTCAAGGTAACGACCGGTCAGGTGAAAGGCCATGATCATAGCCGCCACCGAAGAGAAGCTCTCCACGGGAAGGAGAAAAGAGAGCAGACCCGTGGCCAGGGAAACGAGGGTCCCTAAAGCGATGAGAACGTCCATGTTCGCTCCTCCGGAGCGAAGGGATCGGTATGCCGAAACAAAGACCTGCCTTCCCGGAAAGAGGAGGACCCCCAGGGAGAGCACCAGTGTGACCGCCTCGGGAAGCGGAGAGTGGTGAAGCCCTGAAAGCATCCGAAAACCCATCCAGCCCATCAAGAGGGCCGTGATAGCCCAGGCGGCCGCCATCCGTCCTTTCGCCTCTCTCTCGGGATCTTCCCGTCTCTCCCCCTGAACCCCCTCCACGCCGTAGCCCACACCCTCGACGGCGGCCACGATTCGTTCGGGAGTCACACTGCCTGGGAAATATCGCAAAGAGGCCTCTTCTGTGGCCAGGTTCACCCTGGCCTCCACAACCCCGGCAAGTCCTTGAAGAGCCTTTTCAACCCGCAGGGCGCAGGAGGCACAGCTCATCCCCCTAACCTTCAAGCGGAGTCTTGTCTCCCCCTCTTCCACTTCAAACCCTCTCTCCCGCACACACCTTTCGATGGACCCTGGAGAAACGACCGTAGGATCGTACTCCACCTCGGCCCTCTCCAAGGAGAAGTCAACGCGGCTGAAACCAACCCCTGGCAAGGCGGAGAGCGCCTTTTGAAGGCCGAGGGCACAGGAGGTGCAACTCATTCCACGGATCTTTATGACTCTCTTCTCGACTCTCTTCTCCACGTTTTCCTCCGCTGAGGCTTGACATCCAGACCGAATCACCTATTATAGGGAAAGGATAAGGCTATGACAATCGACCCGTTCTCCTCCTCTGTGACCTCTTTACCAACCGAAACGGCGAAGGATTCCTCTGCTCAAAGTTCAGGGGGAATGAAGGTCTTCAAGATGGCTTTGGAGATACAAGAGCAAGAGGCTCTCGCCCTCATCGAAATGCTTCGGCAGATCACCCCTGAGGTGGGCGGGAATATCAACACTCTCGCCTGAATCTCTTCAGGCGTGTCGCTCTATCCTTTCCCAGAAAACAACCCACTGATGCAACTCTCCGGTCCCCCGAAAGACAGGGAAGAGCAACGCCCTGACGGACCTGTCCTGTGAAGAAATCCGGAAGTTTTCTCCCCGTTGGAGCCGCTTGATGTTCTCCTTCTCAGGGAGGAAGAGGGGATCCTTAAAGAGGTTGTAACGGGAGAGAGCGTTCCCCTTCCACTGGGAGAAGGAGGGGTTGGAGAGAAGGAGCTCCCCTTGGGTATCACAGATAGCCATCGGGAAGGGAACCTGCGCAAGAATCTGGTGAAACCGGGCTTCACTCTCTTGGAGAGCCTCCTCGGCCTCCTTCCTCTCGCTTACGTCTGTGCAGGAGACGATCACGGAGATTTCTCCGTCCGGACGCTGGAGGGGGGCGCTGCAGATGTCATACCACCTACCGTCTCTGGGACTCTTCACCGTCCATTTCACAACTTCCCCGCTCTTCACTCTGGAGTTCACGCACCAAGGGCAGACCTTATCCCAGCGGAAGAGAGTCTGAAAACAATCTTTCCCGATGGAATCACCGCCTATCTCTTTCTCAAGCCTCTTGTTCATAAACTCCATTTTGTACTCGGACGAGATGACGGCAAGCCCTCCGGGGAAAGCGTTCAGAGTCGCCCTCAACTTCTCCTCTTGCTCTTCGAGACGACGGTTCAACCTCTCTCTCTCTTGAGACTCTTCCTGGAGGCGTCTCTGACTCCGGAAGTTTTCATCCACAAGCCTCGCCAAGTCGGCGAAGTCCCCCTCCGATTCCAAGAGAGAGGCGAGAGGAGCCGAATCCTCTTGAGAAAGGCTCCGGGAGAGAGACGCCAAGGGAGTGTTCACCCACCTGGTCAGCGTAAAGCCGGTGAGTAAGAGTAAAAAGAGGCCGAAGAGAAGGACGATCAGGAGAAGCAACCGCCCGGTCTTAGCGGATTCGTAAACCGCCGTGAAGCGGATGGTCCCCTGCAGATACGCTTCGGTTAAACCGTACCCTCCCTTCAGGGGAAGGGAGAACCTATAGGAGTACTTGTCTTTCGAGACCCCCCCGGAAGAAGGATGCAAGAGGACGTGAAGATCGGAACGGTGAAGGTGCGCCAGCTTCTCGACATAGGGGATGGTCCAACGACGACCGGAGAAGAAGAAACCTCGAGGCTTCGTCGCCCTGCCCCGATCGCCCGTAGGGTGAACTGTCCCACCGAAGAGCTCCCATAGCTCCCCCTGAAAGGAGAGGTAAAAATGGCAGAGCCCCGTTCCTTTGGGGAAAAGTTTCGTGAAAGTCTCCTGGGAGAAGACGGATGGGGGAAGGGGAATCTCCTTCTCTCCCCGTCGATAGACGAGTCTGAAGCTAGGATCGTAAACCCAAAGCCCTTCTCCGGAGTAGAGCTCCATCCCGGCTTCGAGGTTCTCTACAGCCCATTGGGGATCCGGCTTGGAGATGAAACGGACCACTTCGTCCCAGCAGGTGTAATCATCGATTTGCCTCTCCAGGGGCTGACCTTGTAGTTGAACAATGTCTTTAAGCCTCTCGACAGCCTCTCTCCCTTGAACGCTGAGCAGCTCTTCCTGTCGCTTCGTCTCAGTCCACAAAAACGCCATAAGGAAAAGAACAAAGAGGATGACGTTTATGGCAAGAAGACCGATAATCTTCTTCCGAACCGACTGTGCCAACTGTTCCCCCCTTTTTCGTTTCCGGAAGGGGGAGCCCCCTCCCGGAAACGAAGTTTACATCATTTTCCGAAGAGTCCTTGAGCCCCCTCTTCTTTCGTGTATCCGGCGGGGACCTCGAAAAGCGTTTCTGGAAGCTTCTTCACTGAGAGGGAAGTAACCTCCATGGTGCTGACGGTGGTCTCGCTCTTCTTCCCCTTCGTGTCCGTCGTTGTTGTCGTAGTCACAACCTTGAGAGGGAAGCCGGCTTCGCCCTGAGCTTTCATCTCGGCTTCCACCAACCGGTCCATATCCTCGAACCCGGTCTTCATGTCTTTGCTCTTGAAGGGAGCCCCGATCTCCGAGGCGGCGTTGATTTTAGGGGAAGACCAGATCTCCCGGACCTGTTTGGTAAGGCTCTTGCTCTTGATGAAGGCGATCTTAACCTCCATCTCGTAGTCCATGAAGAGTCGGAAGTGTTCGCAAGGGTACCCCATGACGCTTTCCGGGGAGAGCCCTTCCCGCTTGACTACAGGGTTGCTGACCTTCATCTTCACAAGCTTGCCCATGGAGCCGGTCAGCTTCATGAGGGAGTCGATAGGAATCTCCATATAGCTTTTGTTCTCGGGGTTGACTGAGTAGAGCTTATTCTCATCGCTGCGGTAGATCCAGTACCCACCCTTCGCCATGAGGGGATTTTCGCTTCCCTTCATCTCCTCGAAGACCTGACGAACGTTTCCACCCTGAGCGTACATATGCATAACCAGCGAGAAGTTGGACTCCTTCTTCCCACCTTGGCTGGAACTCTTGGCGGTCCACTCGATTCCGCCGCTCAGAGAGACGACGGAAAAAAGGAAAACAAGAAACAACACCAGACATCTCTTCATAAAACCTCCTTGCCCTTTTCTTAGAAAATTGTGTCTTGAACATAAGATATCTTACTGTTCCGACATTGTAAACATAATCTTCTCTCCCACTCTTGTCAAGATCACACCGATGGCTTTCGCCCCTTTCGAACCCGCTTCTTCCCTTCACAAAGAGGCTCTTTCCCCACTCCGCCGTTCCAAGCCCCTTCAACGCCCCCTCCCCTCTATGGTATAATGATTAAAATGACAAACAAGAGTACTCCTTACGGAAGGTTTCTCCGTACCTACTTCTCCTACCGAAGGGGTGACGAACGTTGTCCCGTCCCCCCCCTACGCCTTTGGCTGGAAACCAGCGCCCTCTGCAACCTCCGTTGTGTCATGTGCCCCAACAAGGAGATGGCTCCCGAAACGAAAGGGCACATCGACGAGGATCTTTTCAAGAAGGTCATCGATGAGGCGAAGGATTACATCTTCGACTTGAACCTCCACCACCGGGGCGAGTCCCTCCTCCATCCCCACTTCACCTCTCTCCTGGCCTATGCCGCCGGCAAGGGGATGAAGACGAGGCTTCACACCAACGGGACCCTCCTCACACCCGAGATCATGATGGCCATGGTGGATGCCCCCTTGGACCGGCTCTCCCTCTCCTTCGATGGTTTCAACGCCCAGGACTATGAGAAGATTCGGGTCGGAGCCGAGTATGAAGATGTTGTCGAAAGGATCATCCGTCTGTTGGAGTGGAGAAAGAAGCAAAACAGCCGTAAACCCGCCGTTGCCATTGAAGTCATCGCCATGAGCCAGAGCCAGGTCGAGAAAAAGAAGAAGAGAATCTTCCTGGAGAAGATGAAGAGGGCCGGACTGGACGAGCTGGTGATCAAGAAGCCCCACAACTGGGCCGGCTACTTGACGACCCACCACAAAGAGAAGGGCTACTCCCCTTGCACCTTTCTCTGGAACGCTCTGCTGGTGCTCTGGAACGGGGATGTTGTCCCCTGCGCCCAAGACTTCTTCGCCCAGCAGGTGATAGGCAACGTCTCCCGCAAGAGCCTTCTGGAGATCTGGAACGACGAGCCAATCCGGGAGATGCGCCGCAACCACCGGGAGAAGAGGTATGACCTCCATCCCGCCTGCAAAGGGTGCGACCGTCTCTGGCGCCCCTCTTTCATGGGGATTCCCAAGGAGTACCTCAGCCGCTTCATCTTCCGCCGTATGCCGTAAAGAGATCCTTAGCACAAACGGAGCCTCTCTCTCCAAGAGAGGGAAAAGCGCGTTCCAGGGTCTTCTGCTTTTGAAGCCTCAGAGATTCTCCCCCTCGCAAGAGGGAATCCCCACATCGCCTTCTGCGAAGCCTTCGACGCTCTCAGCCTTGATCGCCCAACGGAGCTTGGCGCTGGAGGATCGTGGGTTATCAAACTGTTCCTTCCCGGACGGCCGTATCGGATCGGGCGCTATCTTCGAATAAACGCCTTCGAGAAGCCCTTTTTTGAAGGATTTTTTCACTCTCCGGTCCTCTCCGGAATGGAAACTCAGGATCGCCACCCTACCCCCGGGCCTCAGGCAGGAGGGTAAGGCTTCCAAAAACCTCTCCAAGGCTCCCAGTTCATCGTTCACCTCGATGCGGAAGGCCTGGAAGGTTCTGACGATGGATTTTCCTCTCTCCGCCGTCGCGTCTCTCCGCTTCAACGAGGAGAGGGTGGTAGAGACGAGGTCGACCAACTGCCCGGTCCGTTGAAGCCGATCCTTGGAGGAGAAGATGGCCTGGGCGATCTCCTGCCAGAAGGGCTCGTCGGAGTTTTCCCGCAGAATCCCTTCCAGGGTCGCCCTGTCGCACCTTCTGATAAGCTCTGAGGCGGGTTCTCCCCTCTGGGGGTTCATTCTCAGATCGAGAGGCCCGTCGTCCTTGAAGGTAAACCCTCGGGAAGGGTTGTCCAACTGCATGGAAGAGACCCCCAGGTCGGCCAGGATGAAATCGAAGCCTTCCGGAACCTCGGTGAGGAGCTTCTCGATTCCGGCGAAGTTCATCCTGCGGAAGAGGAGATCCTCTTCGGAAAAGCCCAACCTCCGCAACCGCTCTTCCGTCTTGGGCAACTCGATCGGATCGGCGTCGATGGCCAGCAGTCTCCCCCTGTGGTCGAGCTCTTCCAGGAGCCGTCGGGCGTGCCCGCCGTAACCAACCGTCGCATCCAGGCCGACCTCTCCCGGTCGAGGGTGGAGAATCTCGACGATCTCAGAGACGCAGATCGGACGGTGCGTCCCCGCCGGTGTCCGGCCCCTCTGGAGCACTCTCTGGACATCTGCGGCGTACTCTTCGGGGTGGAGCTCCTTGTACTTTTCAGAAAACTTCCGGGGATGGGTTCCACGGTACCGAACCCGGCGATGGTGGGTCTTGATCTCTTCGTCCATGGTCTCTACCGGCCCCATTCTCCCATGAAGCCGCCTTCCTGGCAACCGGAGCTTTGCGCTCTCACCGGAGTTCAAGGAAGGGGCACGACCGTGAAAAGCCCTTCTCCCTCAGACCTTCTTCTTGATGGTCAGGATGTTCTTCCCTTCTCGATACTCGTAATCGATGGTGTCCATGTTTTTCTTGACAAGAAGAATCCCCAGCCCGCCGATCTCGCGGTCCTCCAAGGGAAGAGACGTATCCGGAGCCTCCCTGCTGAGGGGGTTGTACTCCTTGCCCCGGTCAAAGAACTGAACCGTTACCTGTAAAGGCTCTCCCTCCACGGAACAGCGTACCGTCGCCTCTCCGACCTCCGGTCGGTAGGCGTAGTTCGCGATGTTGACGAAGATCTCCTCGACCGCCAGCTCTATCTGGAACTTCGCCCTCAAAGGGCATGAGTGGATTTCAAGCTCCGAGGAGACAAAATCGATAACCTTCTTAAGGTTTTCTGTCTTTGCCGGAAGACGGATTTCCTTCATCCCTTTACCTTTCCCTTATATTCGAGCCCCAGCATGGTGATGTCGTCGGCCTGATCGGCTCCGTCGGTAAACCGGTCGATCTCACCCTGGACATGCTTCAACAGTGTCGTCACGTCCATCTCTCGCGCAACGTCGGCGTTCAAGGTCTCTTCCAACCTTAAATCGGAAAACAGCTCCTCACGGAGGTTCAGGGCCTCGGTCACTCCGTCGGTGTAGAGGAACAATCTGTCACCGGCTTGAAAGAGAAGCTCCCGCTCCCTGTAGCGCGTCCCTTCCATGCCCCCCAAGACAAAGCCGGGAGGAGACTTCAACCAGGAGTAACGGCCGCCGGCCTTTCTAAAGAGCGGGGGGTTGTGTCCTGCGTTGACGTAGGTGAACCTGCCGGTATCCAACTCCAAAATGCCCATGAAGGCGGTGACGAACATCCCGATCTCGTTGTTCTCGCAGAGGTATTTGTTCGCTTCGGAAAAGACCCTCTCCGGAGAGGCGCCGGCTTCCGTCAGATTCTGAAGGAGCGTCTTGGTCGTCATCATGAAGAGTGAAGCAGGAATCCCCTTCCCTGACACGTCAGCGATGACGACCGCCAACCGGTTCTCCCCTATGAGGAAGAAATCGTAGAAATCGCCGCCAACCTCTTTCGCCGTACCCATGGTCGCGTAGACATCGAACTCATCCCTTCCCGGGAAGGAGGAAAAAACCCCTGGAAGCGAAGAGCGTTGGATGGCGCGGGCAACCTCAAGCTCCGCGTCGATACGGGCGGCCGCCTCCGCTATGGCCTCCTTCAAGGCGGTGACCGTAGAGTTGATCCCCTCCGAGAGGGCGACGAACTCGTTGTTGGTCTTGACCTCAACCCTCTCGTTCAGGTCGCCTTGCGTGATTCTCTCGAGGGATCTGTTGACGCTGTAGATTCCATCGATCACGACGCGTTGCACGAGAACCGACACAAGCGCAAAGACCACGGCGAAGAGGATCAGGTTGCAGACGACCAGGAAGAGGCCCATCTCGTTCCTACCCACGTACATCTCCGAGAGGGGCAGGATACCTATTAGCTTATACCCTTCGTAACTGCTGGATAGACAGAGGTAGCGCACCCCCTGGAGGTTCGCCACGAACTCCGACTCCCCTCTCCGGAGCTGTTTATCCGAAAAGCCGTACTCCTTCAGGCTTTTTCCGAGGAAGGCGGGGTTGTCGATGCTCACGATCTTCCCGGCTTCTCCGACGATGATCTTTCCGCTCTTCCCAATGCGAAAACCTGCGGAGAGGTTGGCGATGTCCGCCACTTCCACGGCCGCTTGCAGGCGCTTCGGATGGTAACCGATCTGCACGATCCCCGGTGTACCGGTCCTGGCAACCCCCGCGTACTGGAACATCTCTCCGCTTATGCCCTTCCTCCTGGGTTCCTGAACCAAGGCGAAGTTGGGATCGTGAAGAGCGGCAAGGAACTCCGCGGACTGTTCGGAAGCGGCCATATCGTAACCAATGTATTCGGCAGGGATGTCGGCGATGAGGATCCCCCTCTCATCGGAAACGTGAAGCTCATCAACGTCCAGCCTGCGGCGAATATCTTCAAGCTCTTCGCCCCTCTTCAACACCGAGGGCTGCAGAGCGACGATCTTGGCGAAGGCCCGCGCCTTGGCCAAGGCGGCGGCGTCGACAATGGAACGGACCGTGGCGATGTTCTCACGGTTGACGACGATCTGCTTGCGGGCATCCTCCATCTTCAGCCTGATGAGACCGACGGCGTTGCCCTTCGCCTGTCTGCTCTCTATGGAGAAGGAGATGCAGAAGGTCACGATGAAGGCGACCACCACGAAGAGGAAGAGCCATTTTTGAAAGGTTTTACGCATGTCGACGCACCCTACTCCAGGGTAAGAATCTCCTTGAAGCCTGTCACTTCAAAGACATCCATGACCGTTTCGTTGACGTTCTTGACAACCATTCCGTCCAGTTTCGACATCTGTTTCTGTGCCCCCAGTATGACCCGCAGCCCCGCGCTGGAGACATAGACCAACTTGGCCAAATCAAGGGTCAAGTGGGTAACACCGCCGAGAGAACTCTTCAGGACCTCCTCAAGCTGCGGCGCCGTGGTGGTATCCAACCTGCCCTCCAAGGTCAGGACAAGGTGCTTCTCTTCTCGTTTCTGTGTCACAACCATCTTTCATATCTCCTCATAGGATGACTCTCAACTTGTTTCTTCCGGCATCGGACTCCCATTTGCTCATCCTGGCCACTCTCTTGACGATCAGAACGGAGAGATCCTCATCGCTTCCGTCACCCTCCAGAGGGTTAAAGAGGCTACCGCCGTAGGTCAAGGTTAAAGCCACCTCCCCGCTCTCTTCGGCGTATCCGACGTTTACGTCGATGTCCACAGCGTCTCCCCCTTTGGTCAGAAGCTGGTTCATCAGAAGCTCCTCCGTCACCAACTGGATGTTGTTGATCTGTTTCGGCGTCAGCATCTGCTTCCGCCCGAACTCCTCTATCCCCGAGTTCATGGCGTAGAAGTCGAAGGTCCGGGAGCGGATTTCAAAGAGATAGGTCCTGATCTTGTTGATAAAACCTCGGGTCCTCTCCCTCTTCGGCTCCTCAAAAATCTGCTTAGGGGAGCCCTCTTCGTAGATGATGCCCTGGTCCATGAAGAAGACTCGGGTAGAGACGTCTCGAGCGAATTTCATCTCATGGGTGACGACCATCATCGTCATCCCCTCGTCGGCGAGCTTGCGAACCACCGACAAGACCTCGCTCACCATGGTTGGGTCAAGAGCCGATGTCGGCTCGTCGAAGAGCACGATCTCGGGATGCATCGCCAGAGTCCGGGCGATGGCGACCCGTTGTTTCTGTCCGCCCGAAAGCTCATCGGGATAGGCGTAGGCCTTTTCCGCGAGCCCCACCGTGGCCAACAGCCTCATAGCGTCTTCGAAGGCCTCCTGGCGACCGGAGCCGAGAAGGTTGACCGGACCGAGCATGATGTTCTCCACCACCATGAGGTGGGAGAAGAGGTTGAAGGACTGAAAGACCATCCCCATCTTCTGACGGAGTTTATACACATCGGTCTTCCTGTCCAGCAAGTTGATTCCATCGATGGTCACCTCTCCGCCCGTCGGCCTTTCCAGAAGGTTCAGACAGCGTAGAAAGGTGCTCTTCCCTGTCCCCGAAGGCCCGATGATGGAGATGACCTCCCCTCTCTGGATTTCCGCATTGACGTCTTTCAGAACCGTGGTGTCGCCGAAAACCTTGGACAGATGCTTGACGCTGATCATTGAGAGACTCCTTTCACGACTCTCTTGCGCTGCTTTGGATCGATTTTCAACTCCACCAGCGAGAGAAGGGCGGTCATGGCATAGGCAATAGCGAAGTAAATCAATGCCGTCGCGATCAATGGAAAGAAGGCCTCGTAGGTTCGGCTACGGATAATATCGCTCATCTTGGTCAGATCCTGGATGGCGATGTAACCGACCACAGAGGTCATCTTCAGCATAGAGACAAACTCGCCCTTGAAGACAGGTAGCTCGTGCCTCAACGCTTGGGGAAGGGTGATCTTGGAAAAGACCTGGAATCTGTTGAAACCCAAGGCCACCGCCGCCTCGTGCTGTCCTTTGTCCACGGCGTCGATGCCGGTCCTCATCATCTCCGAGACATAGGCCGCGAAGTTGATCGAGAATCCGATGACCGCCACGACCACGGGGTTGATGTCCACGCTTGAGAAAACGATATAGTATAAGATCATCAGAAGGACGACGATCGGTGTCCCCTGGACAGTTCGGATGAACACCTTCGCGGGGAGACAGGCCCAGGCCGATTTTGCCCGGCGCATGGTGCAGATGCCGAACCCCAGCAGTGTACCGAAGAGAGCGGAAAGGATGGAAATCAGAAGCGTCACTTTCACCCCCTGCCACACGAGCAGGTATCTCTCCTCGGTCAGAAACGTCCGTCTGAAGCTATCGGAAAAGGCGGGCCAGAACCCCTTGCCGTCGGTTCCCTCCCGAGAACCCCCTTCAGCATCGGCAATGATCACTGCGCCTCCGGAGAGGTAGGGATCGCTGAAGAGAAGGGATTCTGGCGGTTCCCCCGTCTCTCTCCCAAACCCCGCCATATGGTTCTCCCCCTCCCTCAAAGAGGAGACCACCGCGGCCGATTCCAAATCCACGACCTCGAGGCTACGCCCAAGGGCTTCGGCAACAATCATAGCCGTTTCGATATCGGAACCGACAATCTTGCCGTCTTTGCGGTAGGCGAAAGGGGCGGAACCGGCGTCCGTAGCAAACCTCAAGGGAGCACCCTCTTTAGGTCTAAGTGCGGGGAGGGTCTTGACCTTTTCCTCGTCTCCAAACCACTTTGCCTCGATTCTTTGAATCTCCCCTCTCTGCTTCAACCGTTTCAAGACAACGTTGACCTGGTCACGCAGACGTTCTTGGCCCTTCGGGAAAGCAAAGGCACGACCACCGGAGCTCTCACTCAAGAATCTGGCTCCCGGAGCCTTCTTGATCAGAGCGCGCCCCTTGGTTTCATCGGTTAGGAAGGCCGAAACCCTCCCCGCCTTCATCCCCGCAACGGCCTCGTCAACAGAGTTGAACCGCTCGGCGACCGCCCCGGGAATTCTCCTGCTCAAAA
This sequence comes from Acidobacteriota bacterium, assembly GCA_023621955.1. GTDB lineage: Bacteria > Acidobacteriota > Aminicenantia > JAMOAD01 > JAMOAD01 > JAMOAD01. The sequence goes on along the minus strand of JAMOAD010000185.1, from coordinate 1,024 downwards.
ACCCTTCGTATGCGGAACCGGTGAAGACGCCAACCTTTTTTCCCTTCAGCTGGGAGAGGTCGGTGATTCTCTGAGCGACGTCCTCCCTCTTCACCATGACGATCTGAGGGTTGTGGTAGTAGATGGAGGTAAAGTTCACCTTCTCTTTCCGCTCTTTGGTGGGAGTCATATTGGCGACGACCGCATCGACCTTCCCGGATTGAAGGGCCAACACCAAGGCAGAATACTGCATGTCGTGGTATTCGACGATCATCCCCAGATCGTAAGCCATTCTCTCGATCAGCTCTATGTCGAATCCAGCGAAGCCGTTGTTCATCACAAAGCTCATGGGTTCCCGGTTGGCGGCGATCCCGACCCTTAACCGCTTCCCCTGTCCGACTCGGGGAACCGCGACAGCCTCGTAGGGTTCGTCGCTCTCTTTGATCCAACGGACGGCCATCTTCTCCAGTGTGCCGTTCTTCCTGTACCGGGTCAGCAGATTCTCAAGCCTCCCCAAGAGCTCGTCGTTCCCCTTCGCCACGGCGATCGCCGCTCCTTCGTTCATCAGCTTGTCCGGAAGAATGACCAGGTCGCGGTTATGCTTGACGAAGTTCAGCGCCGTCGTGTAGGCGGTCATGACATAGTCCAGCTTATGACTCTGCAGAGCGGTCACACCGTCGGCGATGTTGTCGTAACTGCTGACAACGGCGTTTGGGTACTTCTCCTCCATATAAAACTCGGCGACGGAACCGGTCATGACTCCCACGCGGCCGGTGCCGAACTTACTAAGATCCTTTATCCCCTTTTCCGTGCTCTTTTGGCCTTTGCCCAGGGGGATCGCCTTTTTCACCATCAACGCCTGTCCACCGGAATAGTAGGGAACCGTAAAGTCCACACTCTTCTTCCTCTCTTCCGTTATGGTCATGCAACCGGCGATCATGTCCACTTTCTTCGCCTGAAGCGATTCGATGAGAGCCCCGAAGTTGATCGGCACCAACTCGATCTTCATGTTCAGCCCATGGGCGATGCGGAGAGCCGTCTCCAC
>JAMOAD010000109.1 GCA_023621955.1 Acidobacteriota bacterium | reverse complement strand
GAAAAGAGGGGGAGGGATGGACAAGAAGAGTAGGCTTTTAATAGTCGAAGATGAAGCCATCGTCGCCAGAGATATCGAAGATGTCCTGAAGAGGTTGGGCTACGATGTCTGCTGCTCCGTCTCCTCCGGAGAAGAGGCCGTCGAGAAGGCCCGGAGTTTTCTCCCCGACCTCATTCTGATGGACATCTTTCTGAAGGGGGAGAAGGACGGGATCCAGGCGACCGAGGAGATTCAAGGCCGGTACGAGATCCCCGTTGTCTACCTCACCTCCTACGCGGATTCCCTCACTCTGGAGAGGGCGAAGTGTACCGCCCCTTACGGCTATCTGCTAAAGCCCTTTCAGGAGCGGGACCTCAAGAGTGCTGTCGAAATAGCTCTCTGCAAGAGCCGTTCAGAAAAGATTCTCCGGGAGAAGGAGCGGGTTTTTTCGGCGACTCTCTTCTCCCTCGCCGAAGGGGTCATCACGGCGGACCCTCAAGGGAATGTTCTCTTTCTGAACGACTTTGCGGAAAAGCTTCTGCAGATCCCCTTTGAGAAGGCGAAGGGGAAGAGGCTCTCCTCCCTCTTCACCCTCAAGAGGGTCTGTGAAGGCGGTGAGGAAGAGGTCCGCTTGCTGGAGTGCGTGGCCGGTGGGAGAGCGGACTTCAACGACCTTCTGCTCGTTTCGTCGGAGGGGGCCAAACACTGTGTGGACGGGACTCTGACCCCCCTGAGTGGAGAGGCCGGTTTTGTCTGTGTTCTTCGCAATATTGAGGAGAGGAAGAAGGCCCAGGAAGAGCTTCAGAAGACCATGGAGTTCTTCCGCCTCCTCGCCGAGAACGGCCATGACCTGATCCTCCTTTGGCGTTGGAACGGTAAGACCACCCTGGAGTACGTGAGCCCCTCCGCCGAAGCGATAACCGGGTACAGGGTAGACGAGTTCTTCTCCAACCCGAAGCTCCTCTCCCTCCTGGTTCATCCCGAGGACGCCAAGGCCTGGAACGACGGATGGGGGAAGCACAACATCCCCCAGGAGAACATCTTCTGCCGCTGGATCAGGAAGGACGGGAGGGTGATCTGGATTGAACAGCATAACATCCCCGTCTACGACGAGCATGGGCAGATGACGGCGGTGGAGGGAATCGTCCGGGACATTACCGAACGAACCGAGGCCGAGCTCGCGTTGCGCAAGTCCGAGGCCCAGTACCGGAGGATCTTCGAAACCTCCAAAGACATGATCTTCCTCTCCACTCCGGAGGGAAGGTTTCTGGAGATCAACCCCGTAGGGATCTTCCTCCTAGGCTATTCCAGCAAGGAAGAGATGATGGCCCTCGACCTCAACACGGATCTCTACGTCTCCGCCTCAGACAGGGAGCTTCTCCGCAAGAAGATCACCTACGAAGGCTTTGTCCGGGATTACGAGACGGTCTGGAAGAGGAAGGACGGTCAGCTCTTGAACGTCTTGATCACCGCGGACGCCGAGAAAGACAGCTCCGGCCGTGCCGTCTACTTCCGGGGAATGATCAGGGACGTGACGGAGCAGAAGAAGCTGGAGCAACAGCTCTTCCACAAGCAGAAGATGGAGAGTATCGGCCTCCTGGCGGGGGGGATCGCCCACGACTTCAACAACATCCTGAGCGGGATTCTCGGCTACGCCTCCTTCATGAAGATGAAGGTCGATCATGATCACCCCTTCTTCGGCTACATCGATACGATCGAGAAGGGAGCCCAGAGGGCCGCAGAGCTGACGGCCCAGCTCTTGGCCTTCGCCAAAGGAGGGAGGGTCGATGTGAAGACCATCGACCTCTGGAACGTTATCGATGAAACAGTCAAGATTCTAAGGCGCACCTTCGACAAGAGGATCGAGATCATCACGAAGCACTCGGAGAGGCCGACGAACATAGAAGGGGACAGGGTTCAGCTTCAACAGGTGGTGATGAACCTTTGTGTCAATGCCAGGGACGCCATGCCCGAGGGAGGGAAGCTGACCCTCCAGATCGAGGAGAGTCTCCTCGAAGAGGGGCTGGAGAAGGGCGGCCACTACGAGGTCCTTTCGGTGTCGGATACAGGGCTGGGGATGAGCGAGGAGGTGAAGGGGAGGATCTTCGAGCCTTTCTATACGACGAAAGAGGAGGGGAAGGGAACCGGACTCGGCCTCTCCCTGGTCTACGGCGTCGTGAAGAACCACGGGGGGTTTATCCGCGTGGAGAGCGAACCGGGCCGGGGCTCGACCTTCCGGATCTACCTCCCCTCCAGCGACCGAGGCGTGGAGGTTGAGAAGGAGGAGGAGGGAGAGGTCCTCGGGGGAGGGGAGAGGATCCTGGTCGTCGACGATGAGGAGGCGATCCGGGAGTTTACGAAGGCGATTCTGGAAGACTACGGGTACCGGGTCGAGACGGCGGGGGACGGCGAGGAGGGTGTCCGTTTCTACGAGGAGGGATGGAAGGGAATCGATCTGGTCGTCTTGGACATGGTGATGCCGAAGCTTGGGGGCCGGGATGTTTACGAGCGGCTTCGCAGGATCAACCCGGAGGTGAAGGTCGTCCTGACCACCGGTTACAGCAGGAACGGGCGGGCCAGGGAGATTCTCGGAGAGGGCGTTCAGGGGTTTATCCAGAAGCCCTATCAGAGCAAAGAGCTCTTGAGCGTCATCAAGAAGGTTCTGGGCGGGTGAGACAAACCCTCTTCCTCTGCGTATAACCTCTCTAAGCCCGGAGGTGAAAGATGCGACACCGGAAGTTGATCATACCCCTTCTTCTTATCCTTTCTCTGCCTCTCTTCTGCAAGCAGGAGCGGCCTCTTACGGTTCCCGAGGAGAGCCTTTACAAGCGAACCTCCACGAGCGAAGAGGTCATGGCCTTCCTTCAGAACCTTCAGAAAAGGGATCCCAAGAGGATGAAGCTGACTCTCCTCACCTATTCGACGGAGCGGGAGAGGATTCCCCTGGTGATCTTCAGCCGCCAAGGGGTCAGCTCACCGGAAGAGATGAGGAAGCTGGGGCTGAGGGCTGTCCTCATCGCCGCCAACATCCACGCCGGAGAGGTCGAGGGGAAAGAGGCCTCCCTGATCTTCCTCCGCGAGTTGGTGGAAGCCCCGGACAGTCAATTCCTGGAGGGGCAGGTTCTCCTCTTCCTTCCCCTCTTCAACAGGGACGGAAACGACAAGTGGGGGGTTGAGAGGAGACGCGACGACGGACCCGAGAGCGCGGGGGTACGTTTCAACGGGCAGGGTCTGGACCTGAACCGAGACTTCGTCAAGCTGGAGAGTCCCGAAGTGGGAGCCCTGGTGGAGCGGATCTTCGTCCCTTGGGACCCGATCCTCTACATCGACATGCACACCACCAACGGCTCCTACCACCGCCATCCGGTCACGTACTCCCCTCAGGTGATTCCTCAGGGGGATAAGAGCCTCCAGGAGTACATGTGGAAGAAGATGCTCCCAGAGGTGGCCGGGGAGATGAGAAGAGAGGGAATCGACGCGGTTCCCTATGGAAATTTCCTGGACCGGAGGGATCCCGAAAAGGGGTGGCTCAACGAAGCCTTCCTCGGAAGGTACAGCAACAACTACTACGGGCTCAGGAACCGTTTCGCGCTCCTGGACGAGAACTACAGCTATGCCCCCTTCGAGGTGCGAATCCGGGGGGCCCACGCCCTTCTGAAGGCTCTCCTGGGTTACACGGCCCGACACGGGGAGGAGATGGAGAGAGCGGCCAGGAGGGCCGACCGGGAGGCCATGGAGTCCCTGGCGGGAAGAGAGTTCGGCCTCCTCTTCGAACCCGAGGAGACCATGAAGTTTGACCTGAAGAGTTTCCCCTTCCGGCTCGAGGAGGACAAGAGCGTCCAACCCTCCCGTTTCAGGATGGTCAAACAGGAGGGAGAGAGGGTCTACCACCTTCCCCTCTTGGCCACCTACAAGGCGGTCAAGAGCACCCGACTCCCCGGGGAGGGATACCTCCTGCCGCCCTCTCAGGAGCCTGCGGCAAGGCTCTTGAAGAGACACGGTGTCGCCGTTGAACGGCTAGAAGAGGGAGGAGTGTGGAGGGTGAGAACCCTTCGCCTCACCGGTGTCACCCCTTCGTCACAGCTCTACCAGGGACACTACATCAACAAGATCGAGGGGGAGGAAGAGGAGAAGGAGATCTCCTTTCCCAAGGGCTCCTTCTTTGTTCCCCTTGCCCAACCCCTCTCCCGTTTGGCGGCCTACATGCTTGAGCCCCTTAACCCCGACGGGCTTGGGGCATGGAATTTCTTCGACCGAGTCCTGGTGAAGGAGTGGGAAGGTCTCTGGATCTACCCGGTCTATAAAGTCGACGTGCCCGTCGTTGGCCTGAGAGAGCCG
>JAMOAD010000101.1 GCA_023621955.1 Acidobacteriota bacterium | reverse complement strand
GACGAGGAGCACCTCCTCTTTCACCCCTTCCTGGCCAGAGGGCTGGATTACTACACCGGCCCCATCTTTGAAACCACCGTCGTCTCCCCCCGGGTGGGAAGCCTCACCGGAGGCGGCAGGTACGACAACCTGATCGGACGTTTCTCCGGACAGAGCATACCCGCCGTGGGAAGCTCCATAGGCCTGGAGCGGATCATCACGGTCATGGATGAGTTGCAGATGTACCCTTTCGTGAAGAAGACCCTCGTGCAAGCCCTCATGGCCTTCCCGGACGACCGTTTCCGGCGGCAAGCCGTCGATTTGGCCGAGAAACTTCGCTCCCAGAACCTCCGTATCGAGGTTTACCTCGGGAAAAAGGACCTGAGAGGTCAGATCTCCTACGCCCTCTCCAAAGGGATCCCCTACATTCTCCTTCTCGGGGAGGACGAAGCGGCGAAGAACCAGGTTGCCGTTAAGGATCTGCAGAGCGCGACCCAAATCTCCCTTCCCCAGGAGGAGGCGGCCGCCTTCCTCCGTGAGAAGGCGAAATGAGCCGACTCAAGACTGCCTGCAGTACCGAGGAGAACCTGATCCGGGCGACCGAAAGGGCTCTGGGCTCGGTCAACCCCTCCAAGAAGAGCACCCCTTTCTACCTCTTCACCGTCAGCTCCCTCTACCGCGAGCCTTGGCTCTCCCGGGACCTCCTCCTGAAGGAGGCCGGCGAAGAGACGATGTTGTTCGGGCTCCTCTCCTCGGGCCCCCTCTTCTCCCAAGACGGCTTTTACGAGAAGGGGCTCATCCTCGGACGGATCGACTCTCCAGAGCTTCACCTCGAATCGGTCATCCTGGAGGGGAACGGTCAGAAGCTGGAAGAGAAGATCCAGGACGCCTTTTTCTTCCTGACTCAGAGACGCAACGGAAACCAGATGCTCCTCCTCGCCTTCGCCGACAAGGGGTTCGGCTCTCACGACTCCGTCGTCGAGAGCCTCGCCCTCTGTTGCCGGAACCACTCCATCGAAGGGGTTGGCGGCTTCATCGACTCCTCCTCCCTGGGAGCCCACTCGGGAATCTTCTACAACAGCCCCACCGTAGGAAAGGCGCTCCTCCTGATCGGCCTCTACCACAGGGGAGGAGTCTCCCTCGGGGTCACCCAGGACGAACCCTTCAAGACGGAAGCCAGCCCTGAGGGGTCCCTCATCCTCGCCTCCCCCTCCTCTCTCCCCCCCTCCTGCCAGTGCTCCCTCTTCCCGGTTCACCCCTACTTCTCCGTCGCCACGGCCGGACAGTTCCATCTCCCCAAGGAGGGAGCCCCCCGCCAAGGCCTCGACCTGGTGGTACGAGTTGATTTCTAAACGGGCCCTCCCCTTCCCTCTGGGCCCGGGAACCAGGGTCTACCTGATCGGCCTCTGCGGAACGGGCATGAGCTCTCTGGCAGGACTCTTCAGGGAGCGGGGCTGTACCGTGGCGGGATCGGATTCGGCTTGTTTCTCGCCCGTGAAGGAGATGGTCGAAGACCTTCATGTCACCCTCTTTCCCGAGTATCGGGAAGAGAACATCGACAGCTTCCGCCCGGACTTCGTGGTTGTCGGAAACGTTGTCGGTAGAGGGCACGTTGAGGGAGAGAGGGTTCTCAACAGTGCAATCCCCTACTTTTCCATGGCCGAGGCCCTTCGGATCTTCTTCCTCGAAGGGAGAGAACGAATCGTCGTCGCCGGCACCCACGGGAAGACAACAACCACCGCCCTCTTCGCCCATGCCCTGGAAGGGGCGGGTTTCCACCCCGGCTGGTTCATCGGCGGACAACCCGCGGACCTCTCCCCCCACTTCCGGGTCGGCCAGGGGAGGGATTTCGTTCTCGAAGGGGATGAGTACGAGAGCGCCTTCTTCGATAAGAAGAGCAAATTCTTCCACTACTACCCGACCACACTGGTCTTGAAGCGACTCGAGTACGACCATACGGACATCTTTTCCAGCGAAGCGGAGTACCTCACCGCCTTCCGCCACCTTCTCCGCCAGCTCCCCTCACAAGGCACCCTCTTCCTCCCCTCCTGCTCCCCTCAAGCCCTCTCCCTCCTCCCCCATTCCTACTCCCGGACCCTCCTCTACGGCCAGCAGCAGGGGGACGACCTCCGGGCTTCCCCCCTGAGTTCTCTCTTCCCCTTGGAGTTTGAGCTCTTCCGAAGGGGGGAAAGAAGCGGCCCTTACCGCTTGAACCTCCTGGGGGAGTACAACGTGGAAAACGCCCTCCCCGTGGTGGCGACTCTTCTGGAGAGGGGGGTGGAGAGCGATCGGATCGCCGAAATCCTCGCCTCTTTCCGGGGCGTCAAGAGGAGGCAGGAGATTCTCTGCCCGGGTCCGAACCACCTCCTGGTGGACGACTTCGGCCACCACCCGACGGCCCTCAAGGAGACCCTCAGGAGCGTACGGCTCGCCTTCCCCCACCACAGAATCGGCGTCATCTTCGAGCCCTCCTCCTGGTCCCTCCGCCGACGCTCCTTCCAGGAGCCGCTCATCGACTCCCTCCGCGACGCCGACGAACTCTTCATCCTCGACATCCGCGCCAAGGAGAAGGTCCCCGAAGGGGAGCGTCTCGACCTTCAGGCGGTCGCTAAAGCCCTCGAATCTTCCGGCAAAAGGGTTCATCTCTTCCTAAACGGGGAGAACCGGGCCGAACGGGTGGAAGAGGAGATGGAGCTCTTCTGGAAGGGCCACCCTCAAAGCGTGACGACGATCTTCTCCAACGGGCCCCGCCTAGGCTTGGAGAGAACTCTCCCGCCCAGAATCCGCCCCTTCAACGGTTAAGACCCTTCTCCTCTTTGTTTTCCAGAAGATCGAACAGAAGCCCTTCCCTGTTGAGGGCGACGAAGTCGAGTTTCCCCGTGTCCATCCTGATGGCGTCCTCGGGGCAGACCTCGACGCAGAAGCCGCAGAAGCAACAGAGGCTGAGGTCCACCTGAAAACGGACGGCATAGCGGTCCCCCTCCACATCCTCCGCCTCTACGAAGAGGCAATCGGAGGGACAGATTGTCGGGCAGAGCATACAGGCCACGCATCGGGGCTTTCCGTCTTCCCGGAACATCATCCGGTGCCTGGAACGGTGCCGTTGGGAGAGGGAGGGCCTCTCCTCCGGGTAGAGGAGGGTGACCGAACCCTTCCGTACCCACTTCAACCGAAAGAGGTAGTGGAGAGTGTGCCTGAAGAGGTTCACCACAAGGTGCCGTCCGGTGATGAGCAGGCCCTTCACGACTTCGAAGAAGAGGAGCAGACCCTTCATCCCATCACCTCACCACCCTGAGAAGGATCAGGGTCGCCGTCAAGTTGATGAGGCCCAGGGGGAGAAGGCTCTTCCACCCCAGGTCCATAACTTGGTCGAAACGGTAGCGGGGAAAAGTCCACCTCACCAGGAGAAGGAAGATGAAGACCAGAACCGTCTTGGCCTGGAAGACCAGAACTTGGAGAATCTGCACAGTCAGAGGGGAGAGGATCACCCTTCCGCCCCAGGGGAAGAGAACCCCGGAGAAGCCGGAGGCCGAGATCAAGCCGGGAAGGTGCCACCCCCCGAGGAAGAGAACCGTTGTCAGCAGGGAGACGACGATGGTCTCCACGAAGTCGGTGAGCATGAAGAGGCCGAAGCGGAGGCCGCTGTACTCGAGGAAGAACCCGACGATCTCCGACTCCCCTTCCGGCATATCGAAGGGAACCCTCTTGGTCATAGCCACGGCGGCGATCAGGAAGAGGAGGAAACCCAAGGGCTGAAGAAAGATTCCCCAACGGGGAAGAAACCCCCAGAGGAGCCCCTGTTGCCTCGCGACGATCACCCTCAGGTCCATGGAGGAGTAGAGGGCGACCAGGCCCAGGAGGGCCAGGATCATGGCCACTTCGTAGGAGAGAATCTGGGCCGCGCCCCTCATTCCCCCGATGGCGGCGTACTTGTTCCGTGAAGAGAGCCCTCCCAAGAGGAAGCCGAAGACTCCCATGGAAAGGAGGGCGAAGACCAAGGGAAGGGTGAAGTCGCCGGAGACGATCCCCAGGGGAAAGGATCGGCCCCGAAGGGTCAGGTCGGGCCCGAAGGGGATCGCGACGACCACGACGGCGGAGAAGAAGAAGGAGAGGGAGGGGGCCAGCAGGAAGAGAGGCTTGTTGACGAAGGGGGGGATGTAGTCTTCCTTGAAGAGCATCTTGATCGCGTCGGCGAAGGGCTGGAAGATCCCGAAGGAGCTGATCCCCAAGACCTTGGCCCTGTTGGCTCCGTGGCGGTCCTGGATGACGGCGCTCTCCTTCCGCTCCGCCCAGGTCGCGTAGAGGCTGAAGAGCATCAGCCATCCGAAGAGGACGATTAGCTTGAAGAGTGTCGCCAGG
>JAMOAD010000285.1 GCA_023621955.1 Acidobacteriota bacterium | reverse complement strand
TTCAAGGCCAGGGAGAGGAACATCCGCCTCGCCCCAGGGGGTCGTCTGGCCTGGTTTGACGAGCTTCTGGATTCGAAGTCTTTCTGGACAAGCCGGGGTTCCGGGGTCGTTCTCTTCCAGGGCGGACGATGGCGAATCGCCCACTACGTTCTCTCTTTCACCGTTCCCAACGGCGCGGTGCAGCGGATCCGTCCACTTCTCCTAGAAGAGCCCTCCCGGGAGACACCCCGAGAAGAGACGAAGCGATAGGGCCTGAGCCTCTCCTGTGGGAGGCCCGTATTAGATAGAGGGGGAAGTTCGGGAAGGCCTCGTCGGCCTATGGCCTCTCCGGAGGGGGAAGGGGCCTCTTCAAATTCTGCAACGCCTTGCCCGCTTCCTCGTACCCTGCGGCGATGGCCTCCTCGGAGCGGTGAAATTCGAAGAAACCGATCCCCCCAACCTTAGGTTGAATCAGAAGGTCCGGTGGGTCCGTGACCATCCTCTGGGCCGTGATCTGCGCCTCCATGATGTTGATAGCTCCGGCCATGACCTCAAAGATGTTCGGCGAGGGGTCTTTCTGGAACCACCGCTTCCCCAGGGAGAGGTCGGGAATCTCCAGCCTCCTGAACCTCTCGAGAAACTCCCTGAAGGGCCCCTCCTCTTTTTGGGGGAGCCTTGGGGGCTTCTGCTTCATGGCGTGAGAGGGAGGGGAGGCCTTTCGTTCCTCCCAGCTCCTCTCCTGGTTAAGATCGACGGCGATGACGTAGTCCGCCCCCAGGCCACGGACGGCGCTTACAGGAACAGGGTTGACCAGCCCCCCATCCACGAGGAACTCGTCTCCCCGCCTCAGGGGCGTGAAGATCCCGGGAACGGAGATGCTCGCCCTGACGGCTTCCGTCAAGCTTCCCCTGTTCAAGACAACCTCTCTCCCCGTGTTGAGGCTGGCCGCTACGGCGCAATAGGGGAGGGGAAGGGTTTCGATCTCCCTCTCCTGAACGTAGCTTTGAAAGAATTCCAGGAGTTCGTTCCCCTCGATGAGCCCCGACCGAGGAAAGGTTACGTCAAGAAAGGAGAGGATCCTCTTCCAGTCGATCTCCGCGACAAACTCCTCCAGGAGGTTGAGCTTCCCCAGAGCGAAGGAGGCCCCCACAAGGGCTCCGATACTCGTTCCGGCGACGCACTCCACCTGCACTCCTCTCTCATGCAACGCCCTTAGGACTCCCAGATGGGCCCACCCCCGGGCCGCGCCTCCCCCGAGGGCCAAGCCGATCTTTCCCGGTTCTCCTGGTTTCATCTCCCCCCCTCAGGAGCGATCCCGAATCCGGGTCTCGCCCCTATCTCCGTCTCCCCGTCAGCTCTTGCGCCTTGAGGTTCAGCTCCTCAACCCTTTTGACATACTCCTCGGAGAGGACTATCCCGTGGGGGTAGGGCTTTCCCTGGGCGTTTACCGAAACGAAGGTCGCCATCCCGGTGACGGCGGGCCGGTCGTCTCCGTCGAGGAGCCCTTGCCCGGCAACGGTGATGCTCGACCTTCCGGTCAGAACAACCTGAGAGGAGATCTCGAGGATCTCTCCCTTGTGGGCCGGTCTCTTGAACTTCATCCCATGGATCTTGACGCAGACGACATCCTCCGGTTTTCCAACCGCTCTGGAGGCGGACAAGAAGCAACTCTCCACGAGCCAGGAAGCCATTCTCCCGGCAAAGAGGGTTCCGTGATGGTTCAGGTCCTCTTCCTTGATGAGCCTCGTGACAACGACCGGATCAAAGGTCTTCACTCTCCTCCTCCTGATGGGTGTGCTTTACAACCTTCCCCTCTACCATGAATACCACATCTTCGCCGATATTTGTCGCCAAATCGGCGATTCTCTCCAGATTCCTGGAAACCATGATGAGGCTGAGGGATCTCTCGATGGTCCCGGGATCGGAGCTCATGAAGGTGATAAGCTCTCGCAGGATCTGGTCCGTGAAGGCATCGACGATGTTGTCCCTCTGGAGGACCTCCTGGGCCAGCCGATCGTCCTCGTTGATGAAAGAGGAGATGCTGTCCTTAAGCATTCCCAAGGCGATCTCCGCCATCCTCGGAAGGTCGATGAGGGGCTTCACCGGCGGCCTCTCTATGAGAAAGAGAGCCTTCTCGGCGATGTTCACTCCGTGGTCGGCGATTCTCTCCAAGTCGCTGTTCATCCGAAAGATCGTCAGAACCGTCCGAAGGTCCTTGGCCTTGGGCTCATACTGGGCGATGAGGGTCGTGCACCTCTCGTCGATCTCCAGCTCTTTCCGGTTGGCCAGAGCCTCGTCTTCTCCGATGACTTGGTTCAAGATCTCCAGGTCATGCCGAAGAAGGCCTCCGATACTCTTGCGGACCATCTCTTCCACATGGTTGGAGTAAGCGACGACTTCCCGTTTCAGTTGGGTTATCCTCTCCTGAAGAAGCATTTTATTCTCCTCTGATTATCCGAATTTTCCAGACAGGTACTCCTCGGTCCTCTTATCCTTGGGAACCGTGAAGAGCTTCTCGGTTTGTCCATACTCCACGAGCTCCCCCAGGTAGAGAAAGGCCGTAAAATCGGAGATCCTTGCGGCTTGAGCGATGTTGTGGGTCACCATCACGATGGTGACCTCTTTGGCCAACTCCACAACCAGCTCTTCGATCCTGGCAGTCGCCTTGGGATCCAAGGCCGAAGTGGGTTCATCCAGGAGGAGAACCTCGGGCTTGAGCGCCAGGGACCTGGCGATACAGAGCCTCTGCTGTTGTCCTCCTGAAAGAAAGGTCCCCCTCTTGTGAAGGTGCTCTTTCACCTCCTCCCAAAGTCCGACCTTTCTCAGCGTCTCTTCGACGAGGGAATCGAGTTCGACCCGGCTCTTGCGGATCCCGTTCAGTGTATACCCAGAGACGACGTTTTCGTAGATGTTCATGATCGGGAAGGGGTTGGGACGCTGAAAGACCATCCCGATTCTCCGCCTCACAAGCATGGCCGGCATCTTGTAGAGATCTTCCCCGGACAAGAGAACCCTTCCACTGCTTCTCGCCCCGGGGGTCAGCTCATGCATCCGGTTGATGCTCCTGATGAGGGTTGTCTTCCCGCACCCCGAGGGGCCCATAATGGCGGTGATTCGGTTCTTCTCGAGGTCGAGGTTGATTCCCTTGAGAATCTCCTGTTCCGAGAAGTAGGCGTGAAAATTTTGAAAACTTAAAACTTGACTCTCCATTTTTTCGCTCCTAACCGGGCCAGAACGTTGAGAACAAAGACCAGAAAGATCAGAATCAAAGAGGCTCCCCATGCCAGATCATGCCACTGCGGGTAGGGGGAGGAGGCGTAGTTGAAGATGATCAGAGGCAACGAGCTCATCGGCTTGAGGGGGTTCAGGTTCATGAAGGGGCTTCCGAAGGCCGTGAAGAGGAGAGGAGCCGTCTCCCCGGCCACACGGGCGACACCGAGGAGGATCCCGTTCAGAATCCCCGCCATTCCGGCCGGGAGGAGGACCTTGAAGATGGTCCGCCCATAGGAGACTCCCAAGGCCAGGGAGGCCTCCTTGAGGGAGTGGGGAATCAGGAGGAGGGTCTCCTCTACGCTCTTCGTGATGACCGGAAGCATCATCATCGCCAGAGCGAGGGCCCCGGAAAGGGCGGAGAAGAAACCCGTCACCTTTACGACCCAGAGGTAGATCAGGATGCCGACGACGATGGAGGGAACCCCCTGGAGGATCTCCAACCCCCCACGGACCATCTTCGCCAAGGGACGCTCTCTCTCTTCGGCGAGGTAGATCCCCGCCAGAACCGCCGGCGGCAGTGAGAAGGCCGTCGCGAGAGCCACCATGATCCCCGTCCCCGCCAAGGCGTTGACAATTCCCCCTCCCTCTTCTCCGGGCGGGGCGGGAAGGGTGGTCAAGAAAGTCAGGCTCAAGGAGGAGATCCCCTTTCGAAGAATCGTGAAGAGAATCAGAAAGAGGGGAGCCAAGGCGATCATGGCGAAGAAGAGAACCGTCCCCTGAAAGATCCGGTCCTGAAGGATTCGCCTCTTTGTTCCCTTCATAGGCCCCTCCTGATCAACCTCTTTCCGAGGAGGTTGATGAGCGTTGTGAGGAGAAAGAGAACGAGAGCGACCTGGATCAGGGAGGCCACATAGAGGGGATCGGTGGCCTCGGAGAACTCGTTGGCGATGACGCTGGCCATGGTGTTCCCAGGGCTGAAGATCCCACCGGGAAGGATGTTGGCGTTCCCGATGAGCATGGTGACGGCCATGGTCTCCCCGAGAGCCCTCCCCAAGGAGAGGAGAAACCCGGCAAAGATTCCGGAACGGGCATAGGGAATCGAGACCCTTCTGAGGACCTCGTACCTTGTCGCCCCCAAGGCGTAGGCCGCCTCTTTCTGTTCCTGGGGAACCAACTTCA
>JAMOAD010000336.1 GCA_023621955.1 Acidobacteriota bacterium | reverse complement strand
GGTGAAGAGAACCTCTCCGGAGGCCTCGCCTCGGATCTCCCGACCCTCCTTCAGGAGGAGGCGTCCCCTCCACTTCTGCCCCTGAAGGGCCCCCAGGTAGGGTGAGGAGCTTCGAAGCTGAACCAAGGCCGGGAAGGGCTCGATCAAGGTATGCCCCAGGGTGCGGAGGAGTTCGTAACCTCGACCGTTGGACCCTAGCTGGGGCGAAGCCTTTCCCCCGCAGGCCATGAGGACCCGTTGGGCCTGGAGAAACCCCGAGGGGGTTTCCAACCTGAAACCGGATCTCTCTTTCCGCAGGGCCGTGAGCTCGTGGGAGGCGAGGACCTTCATCCCGAGGCGTTCCCCTTCGAAACGGAGCGTGTCCAGGACCGCCGAAGCCTGGCCGCAGAGGGGGAAGACCTTCCCCTCCTCCTCTTCATGCCACTCCAAACCGAGGTTGCGAAAGAACAGGAGAGTCTTCTCCACGGGAAAAGAGGAGAGAACCTGTTCCAGGAACCCTCGGGGAGCGCCATGAAAACGGCGGGGATCACAGGAGAGGTTGGTGAGGTTGCACCGACCGTTGCCGGTTGCCAGGAGCTTCTTTCCCACCCGGTCCATCCTCTCCAGAACCGTCACGGGGACTCCCTGGGAGAGGAGGATCAGAGAGGCCATCAGCCCCGAGGCTCCTCCGCCGACGACGACTACGGGGCAACTGCCGAGGGAGGGGAGGGGGCTCATCTGGGGAGAGGTTTATGGTGGTAGAGGTAGCGTTTGATCTTCTTGGTGGCCGTTTTCTCGAAGGGCTCTTCCTGGAGATAGCAACGACGGATGCGGGAGAAGGGGGGGAGAAGGGTGTTGGTCTCTTCCCGAATCTCTTCCAGAATCTCGTTCATCGTCCTTTCGCACTCTTTCTCCGAGAGCCCTCGAAGCTTGGGTTCCAACAGCTCGAAATCCAGGTTCACCAGGGCGTCCACATGTCCGTCGTTCTCTACGGCGAGAGACTCTTGGACCAGAATGTGGCTGTTGAGCTTCTCTTCGATCACCTCGGGGTAGATGTTCTCGCCGCTGGAGCCGAGGAACATGTTCTTGGAACGACCTTTGATGAAGAGGAAACCGTCGCCGTCCATGAGGCCCAGGTCGCCGGTCTTGAACCACCCGTCAGGGGTGAGAACCTCGTCGGTGATGCTCTTGTTCTTGTAGTACCCCTTCATCACGTTGGGACCTTTGGCCCAGATCTCTCCGACGCCGGTTCGAGGGTCAGGGTCGACGATCTTCAGGGAGACCTCGGGGATGGCGTAACCGCAGGAGCCTAGCCTGGTCTCTTTGACGAGCTCTCCTGTGAGCAGGGGAGCCGTTTCGGTGAGGCCGTAGCCGGAGACATAGGGGAAGCCGCCCTTCTTCATGAAGGTCTCCACGTCGGAGTTCATGGCCGCTCCTCCGAAGGCGACGAACTTCAGCTTCCCGCCCAGAAACTCGAAGATCTTCTTGGCGGCCTTCCGATAGACCACGTGTCTGAGGAGGGGGGTCTTCATGACCCCTCGGATGAGGAGGTTCTTCGTCAGGAGAGGCTGAACCTTCTTCTTGTAGATCTTTTCGATGATCAGGGGGACCATCCCGATCACCGTGGGCTTGACGATTTCACAGGCCCTCTTGATGGCTTGAGGGGTAGGAGCCTTGTCGCTGTAGTAGACAGAACTCCCCTTGGAGAGGGGGAGGAGGAAGGCCAGGGTGCACTCGTAGGCATGGGAGAGGGGGAGCATGGAGAAGAAACGGTCCTCTTCGACGATGGGAACCGTGCCGGAGGTGGAGACGACGTCGGAGACGATGTTCTTGTGGGTGAGCATCACCCCTTTGGAGAGGCCCGTGGTACCGGAGGTGTAGATGATGGCGGCAAGATCGTCTTCGGCGGGATCCTGGGAGATGAGGCCCGTCTTGCCGATCAACCCGTAGAAGAGGGAAGAGGCCTTTTCGACAGCCGAATCCAAGTAGTGGGTGAAGGCGGGGATGATCAGCTCCCCGTCCTGGAAGTTGAAGTCGTCCAGGGCGATGACATGGCGGAGGGTGCGGCAGTATTCGAAGGAGATCTTCTCGATCTGTCTTCGGGTGGCGAAGAGGATTCGGGAGTCCGAGTGGTTCAGGATGGTCTTGATGTCCTCGGAGGGGAAGTCGGGAAGGATGGGAACGACGACGGCGCCCATGGTTGTGACCGCAAGATAGGCGATTCCCCAGTGGGGGGAGTTCTCGCCAAGGATGGCCACCTTGTCACCCTTGGTGACTCCAAGCTCCTTGAGCTGGGAGGAGAGGGCGCCCACCCTTCTGCCCAGTTCGAAGTAGGTGAAGCTCTCCCCTTCGACGTTGGCCAGGGATGTTCTGTGGGGGTGGCGGCTGATCGACTCTTCCAGCAACTCTTTGATGGTTCTTTTCGTGTAACGGAGCATGAAGTCGTGCAGTGGGTTGTTCATGCCGAAAATTATACGTCCTCGTGAGAAAAAAAGCAAACCCGGCGGGCGTCAAAGAAAACCCCGGTCTGGAAGGAAGGATAAAGACAACGTAAGCGGGACAAGGAAGAAAATGATCTTCCCAGAAAACGTCAAAAAGAGGAAGGGGGTTCCCCTCCCTTTCCTCCGAGAGGGGGGGGCGGGAAGGGGACTCCGGCCTCTTTGAGCCTTCGATGGAGCTCTTTGATCAGGAGGTGCTTGACAAGGAACTGTTGGTTGTAGTCTTGGACCGTCACGAAGAGCTTGACGGGGACGGCTCCCTCTCGGAAGTCTTGGAACCGAACGGTTCCTGGGTCACCGGTGAAGACCCCGGGGAGTCGGCCTCTCAGGGCGTCGAATCCTTCCAGGATGATCGATTCGACACGGTCCAGATCGCTCTGGAAGGCCACCAGCAGAGTGATCGATACGGTGAGGGGCGGTGAGGGGAGGGAGAAGTTGGTGAGAATCGACCCGGCGACCTTGGAGTTCGGGACGACCACAAGGTTGCCTGCGGCGGTCTTCAGCGTCGTGTTCCTCCAGTTGATGTCCTGAACCTCTCCCTCCTCTCCAGTCTCCAGCTTCACCACGTCTTTCGGTTTGATCTGCTCCGAAAGGATGGTGGAGAGTCCGGAAAAGAAATTTGACAAGGTGTCCTGAAGGGCCAGGGCGACCGCCAGGGCGCCGATTCCCAACCCCGTCAGGACAGGGGTGACCGAGACTCCCCAGTATTGAAGGACGCCCAGGGCACCGAGAACGATCACCGTGGCTCCGGAGAGGTTGGAAATCAGGGACGTTGTGGGGACCAACCCCTGGGAGGGGGCCGTGAAGCGACGAACGAAACGGTTCGTCAGGGAAGAGAGGGCGAAGGTGAAGGAGAGGATCAGGAGGGAGACGACCACCCTCTCCGCCAGGCGGAAGAGGTGAGGGGAGAGGGAGGAGAGGGAGAGGGCCCCGTAGAGTCCGGCCAGAGAGAACCAGAAGGGGACCTTCCGACCGATGGACCCGAGGAGAATCTCCTCGTCTTTCCAGTGTCGGATCCGGCAGAGTCGGCGGATCGTCTTTCTCAGAACCAGGTCGATAAGGAGCCCCAGGAGGAGAGATCCGAGGAAGACTCCGGCGGCGAGAGCCCCACGGTCGAGAGAAGAGTAGAGAAGGTGGCCTTTCATGTTCCTATTCCCTGAAATCTCTTAGCACAGAGGGGGCGGGATGTCAAAGCCGGGCCATGAGGGGGTGGCTCAGACGGATCTCCGGGAAGAGGCGCCTGGTTCTCTCCTCCTCCAGGGCAAGGGAGTCGAAGAGGGTCAGATCGCTCAGGAGGTCTTCTCCCTCCAGAAGGGAGAAGAGTCTCTCCTGGCGGTCTCCTTTCAGGTAGAGAGGCTCTTCCGCCTCCGCCAGCCTGAGGGTCCTCTCCGGATCTTCGCCGGTGTCCGAGAGGTAGAGGGGCCAATGTTCCTGAAGCTCCCGTAGGTCGTAGCCTTCGAGAACCTGGGAGGGGAGAATCAAGGCGAAACGGACGTGGAGAAGCGGGGGAGGCGAGAAGAAGGGGGCGTAGTCGCGGCTGAGGAAGTGGGTGGGGGGAAGGGGGAGGGAGGAGACCCAGGAGTCCAAAGCCTCTCGGGAGGGTGGGGAGGGAAGCTCCAGAAGGACGGTGAAGATGTTGAGGGGGTGTTTTCTGAACACCTCTTTCAGGGAAGAGGAGAGAGGCTCTTGCCAACCTCTGCAAGAGGGAAGGCGGAAGTGGAAGGTCAGGTTCTCCCCCAGCGGGGAGGGGAGGGGAGGAAGGGTAGGGGTTTCGAGGATGAACTTTCCCAAGACACCCTGGGAGGGGGTTGTGGATCCTGAGGGGTCTGTGGCCAGAAGGGGAGGGGGTAAGGGCGCCAGATCGATGTCGAAGAGGTCCTGAGCGAAGCGGAGCTCTTCGTAG
>JAMOAD010000068.1 GCA_023621955.1 Acidobacteriota bacterium | reverse complement strand
GTTCAGCTCACTGACCTGAGGGCCGGACGGAGCGGAACCCGATGCTGACGTCCGGCGCGCCGGCGCCGCGGTCCGCCGTCCGGCAGTAGTACGCGTGGCCGTCCCGACTGCCGCCCCGAAACACGCGGGCTGAGCCTGAGTCGGGACCACGGGGATCAGTCTCAGGCGAAGTGCTATAATACCCGCTCGAATACCAGTCCCAACACCACTCCCATACATTCCCCGCCATGTCATATAACCCATACCCGTTCGCCCCAAAATACCCCACCGGACTCGTGTAGGGCATGCTGTTAGTAGCGAACGTCGGATGAGAGCCTGCCGGGTAACTCAAGTCGTAAGGATAGTAGTTGCCTGCAAAGTAGTTCGCCTGGCTATGGGAAATGTTGTCCGTGTCGCTCCACGGAAACCGATGCCCGCTGACCCCGCCCCGCGCCGCCTTCTCCCGCTCCGCCTCCGTCGGCAACCGATACCCGTCCGCACTCCACCTCGGATACGGGGGCGAGGGAGGCCAAGGAACAGTAGAAGAGGAGAAGGAGAGCCAAGGGAAACACCTTCGGTCGAGGGCCCTCCCTCTCCCCTCTCGTCAGAGTCCTCCCCCAGGGAATCCAGAAGGGGAAGGAGAAGGTGATGTTCTGGAAGAGGAGGAAGGGGAGGGAGAAGAGGAGGAAGAGGCAATCCGAGGGGCTTCCCCTTCGAAAGGCCCTCACCGTTAAGAAAATGAGAACAAGGCCCAGGAAGATTCCCGGCAAGCCCAGTTCGGCGAAGAGCTGGAGGAAGAGGTTGTGGGGATCGGAGCTTCTCTTGAAGAGCCGTACCTGCAGGGAACGGCGGCCGGAGAGGTACTCCCGGTAGAGGGGAAGGAGGCTCTCTTCGGGAAGCAGAGTCCGGGAGTATTGGTCCGTAAACCCCTGGTAGTTGAAGCCGCCCACCCCCCAGGGGATGTGGGCGACCCCCATCTTCACCGCCGTTTTGGCGATCTCGACCCGACCGAAGCGGAAGGGATCTCCCTGAAAAGACCGGAGGGAGAGCCAACCCAGAAGGGCGACCACTGCCAGAGCCACTAGGGCGGAGAGGGCGATGACCTTCCGAGAGAAGCGGCCCTTGACCCAGGAGAGCAGAAGCCACCCGCCCCCCAGGAGGAGGGCAAGGTAGACGCTCTTGGATTGGGTTAGGAGAAGCCCCGGGAGGAAGAGAGCGGCGACGGAGGGTCTCTCCCTCCAGGCCACCACTCCGAGGAGGAGAACCAAACCCAGGAGGGAGCCGTGGCCGTGGTAGAGAAAAGAGGCCTCCCCTTGCCCTAGGAAGAACATCGTCAGGGGAGTCGCCAGGGCGATGAGGAGGAGGGGCCACCTGCCCTTCTCCCACTCCAGGGGAAGTTGGGATGCGAAGAGGGGGAGGAGGAGGGTGAAAGCGAAGATCAGGGCCTGCCCTTTGAAGGCCGCCGCCGGAACCAGAAGAAGGGCAACCAGGGCGAAGGAGAGGAAGAGCCTCCCGGAGAGGGGGTCCCAAGGCTTGAGATCCTTTCGGTAGAGCCGCCAAACAAGGGAGAGGGCCAGGAGAATCTCGAAGAGAAGGATTCCCCAGGGAGTGGGAAGAACGGGAGAGAGAAGAAGAGCGACCCACAAGAGAGCCCCCTCCACCCTTTCTCCCCTCATCTTTCCAGATGCTCCCAGGCGTTGAGAACCTCCTGCTGAAGCTCAACGCCGAAAGTCTCCTTCACCCTCTCTCTCAGGAGGTCGGAAAGCCCTAGGAAGTCTGCGCAGGTGGCCTCTCCGAGGTTGACGAGAAAGTTGGCGTGCTTTTCCGAGACCCCGGCCCCCCCTACCCTCATACCCTTGGCCCCCACCCTCTCCAAAAGAAAACCCGCAGCCCTTTTCTCCCCGGAGGGGAGGGTGGGGTTGCGGAAGAACGATCCCGCGGACTTCACCTTCGGCGGATTACCGGGAATCTTTTCGAGCCTCTTGAGGATAAACTCCCGACACCTCTGCCGAACCACTGCCGGATCCTCCCTCCTGAGCCTCAGCCGACAGGAGTGGTAGAAGAGAGTGGATGGGGGAAAGGGGCCGTTTCTGTAAGAGACGGAGAGCCCTTCCCTGGAGAGACGCTCCCAACGCCCCTCCCTGAAGAGCGTAAGCTCCTGGACAAGATCGAAGAGCTCCCTTCCGTTCGCCCCGACGTTTCCGCTGAGAGCCCCTCCCAGGGTTCCGGGAATCCCCGCCAGAGGCTCCAGGCCGCTCCACCCGCTTCGGGCGGCCCAGGCGACCAGGGACATCAGTGGGGTCCCCGAGAGGGCTTCGACACCTTCCGGGAGTGGAGTCACTCCCCGAAGGTGGTTCCTCACGACCAAGGCCTGGAAGAGCCCGTCTGGGAAGAGGAGGTTACTCCCCCCTCCCAACCAGAAGAGGGGAAGGCCCTCCCTCTCTCCCCGGAGAAGAATCTCGGGAAGCTCCTCGGCCGAGTGGAGTTGGGAGAAGAGCCTCGCCTTTCCGCCCACCTCCAGTGTGGAGAGTGGTGCCAGAGGAACGTTTTCGAAGAAGAGGGGGCGAGGGGTCACGACTCCTCCTTGGCCAGCTTCTTCTTGAGGGCCTCCCAGTAGAGGTACCTCTTCTGAATCTCCTTTTCGTTTCCCAGATCGTTGGGGAGGTAGAACTTGGTCCCCAGGAGCTCCGGGGGAAGGGTTTCCAGGGTCGTGGTCTTCTCCTCGAAGTCGTGGGCGTACCGGTAGCCCTTCCCGTACCCCAGGTCCTTCATGAGAGTGGTGGGAGCGTTGCGGATGGTCATCGGAACGGGGAGGTGGGAGGTCTTTGCGGCCAGGCTCTTGGCCTTCCCTTCGGCAAGGTAGAGGGTGTTGCTCTTGGGGGCCAGGGCCAGGTAGAGGACTCCGTAGAAGAGGAAGATGTCCCCCTCCGGGACGCCGACGATATCGAAGGCCTGAAAGGCGTGGAGGGTGATTTCGAGGGCCTTCGGATCGGCCAGGCCGATGTCTTCGCTGGCCATTCGGATCATCCGCCTCAGGATGAAACGCCGATCCTCTCCGGCCACCACCATTCGGGCCAGCCAGTAGAGCGAGGCGTCAACATCGGAGTTTCTCACACTCTTGTGGAGGGCGGAGATCGTATCGTAATGGCTCTCCCCGTCGCGGTCGTAGAAGGGAACCCCTTCGCTCATGAGACGCTCCAACTCCTGGGGGGTGATCGTCTTCTCTTTCCCCGCCTTCAGGGCCATGTCCAAGGCGTTGAGAGCGGAGCGGATGTCTGAACCGTAAGCCTTCTCCAGGAAGTCTTTGGCCTCGGAGGTGAGTTCTTTCCCCTCCTCCTCGCGGAGCAGCTCTTCGGCCCGGTCTAGAACCCGTCTTCTGGCCTCTCCATCCAGGGCCTTGAGGACGAAGAGTTTCACCCGGGAGAGGAGGGCCTTGTTGACCTCGAAAGAGGGATTCTCCGTGGTGGCCCCCAAGAGGATCACCGCCCCCTTCTCCACATAGGGGAGAAAAACGTCCTGTTGGGCCTTGTTCAACCGGTGAATCTCGTCCACGAAGACGACGGAGCTCTTCCCGTTGAAACCGTACATCTGCTGGGCGGTCTCGCAGAAGCCCTTCACCTCCTTCAGGTTGAAGGTGGAACCGGTGCACCGGAAGAGGGGAAGGCTCAACCGGCCGAGGTAGATCTCCACCAGGGAGGTCTTTCCACAACCCGGCGGCCCCCAGAGGAGGAAAGAGAGGGGAATCCCCTGCTCGACGAACTCCCTCAGGGCCCCCCCCTCGCCGCAAAGCTGATCCTGACCGACGATCTGATCGCAGTTTTTAGGGCGCAGCCTTTCGCTGAGAGGGGGTTTCATCACTCCATCATAGCAAAAAGAGGACCCTCCGGAAAGCGGGAAGAGAATCCCCTGCCAGGAGCTCCCCACTCTGGCCTCCAAGAGCGACTTCAAAGTGACTCCGTTCCCTAAGCCCTTTCACGGCCCGCAGGCCCGGGACCGGAGGGAACGGCGTTGACAGGAGAAGCCCTTTCAGGGATAATGGCCTTCGAGGTGAAAGGTGAATTCCCGCTTCTTTATTAAGACTTACGGTTGTCAGATGAACGTCAACGACTCGGAAAAGATGGCCGGCCTTCTGGAAAGCCGTGGCTGGACTCAGGTCTATGCCGAGCGTTCCGCTTCCCTCTTCATCGTCAACACCTGCGCGGTGCGAGAGAAGGCGCAGGAGAAGCTCTTCTCCTATCTGGGCAGACTGAAGCGGTACAAGGAGCTGGATCCGGCTTGTACCATCGTCGTCGCAGGTTGCGTCTCCCAGCTTCTGAAGGAGGAGATTCGCCGCCGCGCCCCCTTCGTTGACCTCCTCTTGGGAACCAACGCCTACCCAAGGCTGTTGGAATACCTTGACCAACGCG
>JAMOAD010000023.1 GCA_023621955.1 Acidobacteriota bacterium | reverse complement strand
GGCCAGGATCAAAACACCAGCCAAGAGAAACTTTTTCATGGAAAAACCTCCTCGGATTGGTTATCTTTATTATGGACCGATTCAGGGGGTGCCGTAAAGGCCTCATCCCCAAGATTGAAACGTTTTTTTAAAGTTTCTTCCCCGCCTACGATTCCCTCGTAACGGGAGGCGAGACGGAGCATCCTCTCATCGTTGAGGTAGGGGGCGGCGATCTGGAACCCTATGGGGAGCCCCTGGCCGCTCAAACAGAAGGGAAGGCTCAAGGCTGGGTATCCGGCCAGAGAGAGGGGAATGGTAAAGAAGTCGGAGTAGTACATCTTGACCGGGTCATGGCTCTTGGAACCCAACGTGAAGGCTGTGTCAGGGGTGGATGGCAGGAGGAGGAAAGGGTATTTGGAGAAGAGGTCCCTGAGCTCTGCGGCGATCAGATTCCTGACCTGGAAAGCCTTGCCGTAATATTCGTCGTACTGGCCGGCCCCGAGTGAGAAGGTTCCCAAAAGGATCCGTCTTCTCACCTCGGGTCCGAAGCCCTTAGTGCGGGTTTCGTCGTAGAGCGCGTCTACGCTTGGGGCGGGGGAACGGAAGCCGTAGCGGATTCCGTCGAACCTGGCAAGGTTAGAGGAGGCTTCGCTCGAGGCGATCACGTAGTAGACGTAGAGGGCATACTCCCAATGGGAGACTCTCACCTCTTCCAGAGGGTACCCCATCTCCTGAAAGACCTTCAGAAAGCGGGGGTACGCCTCTCGAATCTCCGGGTCGACTCCTTCGTCGGGAAGGGCTAGGTAGGCCAAGGCGGGAAGGTTCTTTGGGGTTTCGTCCCGGTCTGGCCGTAGGGGTTCCCTCAGGGAGGTGGAATCCAGGGGGTCGTATCCGGCGATGTTCTCGAAGAGGAGGGAGATGTCTTCAGGGTTACGCCCGAAGAGCCCGATCTGATCCAAGGAAGAGGCGAAGGCCACCAGTCCGTACCGGCTGATTCGGCCGTAGGTGGGTTTGAAGCCGTAGAGACCGCAGAAGGTGGCCGGCTGTCGGACGGATCCACCGGTATCGGAACCGAGGGCCAGGGGGGTCTGGAAGGAGGCGACCGCAGCCGCGGAACCTCCTGAAGAGCCGCCGGGAACCCGGGAAAGGTCCCAGGGGTTGCGGGTGACGCCTAGGGCGGAGTTCTCTGTGGAGGAGCCCATGGCGAACTCGTCCATGTTCGTCTTCCCGGGGACCCAGCCTCCGTTCTGCTTCAGCCTTGCCACGACCGTGGCATCGTAGGGGGCGACATAGTTCTCGAGGATCTTCGAGGCACAGGTCAGGGGCATACCGTGAGCCAGGATGTTGTCCTTCATGGCCACAGGAACCCCCTTCAAGGGGCCCTCGGCGAGGGGGGCAAGCTCTTTGTTCCTACTGAGGAAGGCGCCGATTTCTCCATCCAGGGAGGCAGTTCTTTCCCTCAGGGAGTGGAAGAGCTCTTGAGGAGAGAAGAGTCCCTTACGAAGACCCGAGACGATCTCCCGGGCGTTGAGCGAGCAGAGGAGGGTCATCGTTTAACCACCCGGGGAACGGCGCAGAGATTCTCCCGCGATTCCGGCATGGCGTTGCGGATCTCTGAGACCCCGGAGAAGGAGGTCGCCTCATCGGGACGGAGAGGGGTCATCCCTTTTAGAACCACCGGAACGTAGTCAGTACTCTCCTGGACCCGTTGGAGATGCTTGACCCACTCGACAATCTGAGAAAAATCGTCAAGAACCGGGTCTCCTTCGTTCGGAGTAAGGCGGCAGAGGCGGCATACCCTCTTTTCCTGCTCTCTCATAGGAGGATTATAAAGAAAGTGACGAGGAAAAGCAAGCGGAACCAGGCTTGGGGGGGATACGGGGAGGAGCCGAAGCCCCTCCCCGGAAGGGGGTCAGATAACCCCCAACTCCTTGCCCGTCTGGGTGAAGAGATCCAACGCAAAGTCCAGGTCTTTCTGAGAGTGGACGGCGGAGATCATGACACGGATCCGGGCCTTCCCTTTGGCGACGGTGGGAAAACCAATGGCTTGGGCGAAGATTCCTTTATCGAAGAGAGTCTTAGAGAACTTCTGGGCCAGAGAGGCTTCGCCAAGCATGACTGGGGTGATGGGGGTCTGTGAGTGGCCGATATCGAAGCCAACCTTCTTCATCCCCTCTTTGAAATACCGGGAGTTATCCCAAAGCTTCTTGACGAGATCGTCGGATTCGCTTAGATAATCGATGGCGGCGATGGTGGCGAGAACATCGGCAGGGGTGACCGCCGAAGAGAAGAGGAAGGGACGGGCCTTCTGACGGAGGTAATCGGTCAGAACCGTGCTTCCTGATACGAAGCCTCCAACGACGCCGAAGGCCTTGGAAACGGTACCGACTTCGACGTCCACCTTCCGCTTTCACCGAGGACTCCCTCTCCGTGCGCGTCGTCGACCATCAGGAGGGCGTCGTAGCGGGCGGCCAGCTCGGCCAATTCGGGCAAGGGGGCGATGTCTCCGTCCATGGAGAAAACGCCGTCGGTGATGATCAGGCGGCGACGACCCTCTTCCTTCTTCAGCTGCTCTTCGAGGTGGTTGGGGTCGCTGTGTTTGAAAATGACCCGCCGCGCCTTGGTGAGACGGCATCCGTCGATGATGGAGGCATGGTTCAGCTCGTCGGTGAAGAGCACGTCTTCCGCGGAGGGGACGAGGGTGGGGATGGCAGCCAGGTTCGAGCAGAAGCCCGACTGGAAGGAGATCGTGGATTCCGATCTCTTGAAGGCGGCCATTTTTTTCTCCATTTCCAGGTGAATCTCCATGGTTCCGGCGATGGAACGGACCGCCGCCGGGCCCACTCCATACTTCTCGATTCCTTGGATGGCTCGCTTTTTCAGCTCAGGGTGGTCGGCGAATCCAAGGTAGTTGTTGACGCACATGTTCAGAACTTTCTTGCCGTTGACGATGGTCCAGCTGTTCTGGGCCGAGCCGATGGTCCGGATGGTGTTGAACAGACCGTCGTTCTTGAGAGCTTCTATCTCTTCTGTCAGAAAAGAGTATTTACTCATTCTTGTATCCTCCTTAATTTTTTCGGTAAGGTCAGGAGAGAATGACCTTGCCGGCTTTCCCTTCTTCCATGAGCAGGAGTCCCTTTTCGATCTCCTCCATGGGGAAGTGGTGGGTGATGACGGGGGCAAGGTCGATCTTTCCGGTTTGGAGAAGACCGTCCATCCGGTACCAGGTGTCAAACATCTTGCGACCGTTGATCCCCTTGATGGTGATTCCCTTGAAGATGATCGCCTCGTTGAAATCGAGGGTCACATCGTTGTTGTAGATACCGAGAAGGACGAGGTTGCCGGCCTTTTTGATGACCTTCAGCCCATCCTTGAGGGCCGGTTGGGCGCCGGACATCTCGAGGATGTTGTCGACTCCCTCTCCACCGGTGAGGTCCATCACCTTCTCGACAAGATTCTCTTTGGCGGGGTTGATCAAGACATCGGCTCCCATCTTCCCGGCCATCTCACGACGGTAGTCGTTGATCTCCGAGACGAAGACCTTCGAGGCTCCGGCGGCTTTGGCGATTCCGGCCGCCATGGCTCCGATGGGCCCGGCTCCCGTGATGAGGACGCTTTTCGTGGGGATGTCACCTTCGAAAACCGTATGGACGGCGTTTCCGAAGGGGTCGTAGATGGCGAAGTACTCTTCGGGGATTCCGGGCTTAACCTTCCAAAGGTTGAGGGCGGGAACGACGACGTAGTCGGCGAAGGCCCCCGGCCCATCGACTCCGAGTATGACAACGTGTTCGCAAAGGTGGGCTTTTCCGGTTCGGCACATGGCGCACTGGTTACAGACAACATGCATCTCCGCTGTGACTAAATCGCCAACCTTGTAGGTATGAACGTTTCGGCCGGCTTCCACGATCTCTCCGTAGAATTCATGGCCCAGAATCACCGGCGTCTTGATTCGGTTCTGGGACCAGGCGTTCCACTGATAAATATGGAGATCGGTTCCACAGATGGCTCTCTTGTGGACCTTGATTAAGACTTCATCGTCGTTCTTAATAGTTGGAACAGGGGCTTCTGTGACGGTTATGCCCCTCTCTTTGCTGGACTTTATGACGGCTCTCATTGTTTTGGCCATGGATACCTCCTTGCGGGTTTTGAATCATAGTTCATCCCCCCGGATCTTGTCAAGGTGACGGAGTGGGAACGCTTTATTGACAAGGGGGGCGGCCATCCTTTATGATTAGGCATGATCTATGACATTGATTACGGTTTCCTGGAAAAGGCGGTGGAGGGGAACGACGCTCTGACGATGGTATGGGAGGAGGCCGGGAAGTCTCCTCAGCGGTATCGGAGCCGTTTCTTAGGGTGGGACGGCTCCCTCTCCTTCCTTGTCATCGACCAACCGACCCCCGAGGGGGAGAGCTTCAAGCCCCTTCTGCCGGAAGACAAGGTTACGGTCTTCTTTCAGGTCTCCGGTTTCCGGTTCCTCTTCCATACCCGGGTTTCCGGCAAGAGCGATTTTACGCTCAACGACAAGATGGTCGTTTCGGCTATGAGGTTGGTCAAGCCCGCCCTGATCGAAGACGGGGAGAGGAGGAACCATTTTCGGGTTCCCGTCCCCCGGGAACGGCCTGTGACGCTCCGGTTCTTCATCTACAAGGAGGGGAGCAAAGAGCTTCTGGTGGACCGGGACCTTCCGGGGATTCGGCCCATCTCCTATGAACTTTCGGTGACCGACATCTCCGGCGGAGGGCTCTCGGTGAAGGCCGAACGGAACGTTCCTCTCAAGCCCGGCGACAAGGTGCAGATGACCATCGTCATGCGCTACGACAACAACCAGATGTTGAAGATCGACGGCATCGTTCGGAACCGGCGGCGGGTCAGCGAAGGGGACATGGATGTCTGGGGAATCGAGTTTCTCGCGGAGAGGAACGTTGAGTTTCGTTACACCCTCACCCGGGTCAACCGGTATGTGATGGATCGACAAAGGGAGATGTTGAAATCATGAGAGAGAATCTGAAAGTTCGTTTCGCGCCGAGCCCGACCGGCTACCTCCACGTTGGGGGAGCCAGGACGGCCCTGTTCAACTGGCTCTACTGCCGGAAGAACAACGGCGTCTTCCTTCTAAGGATAGAGGACACAGACCTGCAAAGATCGACACCGGAGATGAGCAAGGTGATCCTGGATGCCATGAAGTGGCTTGGTCTGAATTGGGACGAAGGACCCTTTTACCAGACAGACAGGATCGACATCTACAGGGACCATGTGGAGAAGCTGATCGAGCAGGGGCGGGCCTACCGGTGTTTCTGCACAGGTGAGGAACTCGACAAGGCCAGGGCCGCGGCGGAAGCCCGTGGCGAGAAGAGCTGGAAG
Organism: Acidobacteriota bacterium; assembly: GCA_023621955.1. Classification (GTDB taxonomy): domain Bacteria; phylum Acidobacteriota; class Aminicenantia; order JAMOAD01; family JAMOAD01; genus JAMOAD01. The sequence goes on along the minus strand of JAMOAD010000023.1, from coordinate 17,766 downwards.
TACGATCGACGGTGCCTCAACCTCTCCCAGGAGGAGCAGGAGCGCCGCCTGAAGGAGGGACACCCCTACGCGATCCGGTGTCTGGTGCCGACGGGGAAGGTCACCTATGAGGACCTTGTCCATGGGAAGATGGAGATTCAGAACGAGGCCATAGAGGATTTCGTCCTCTTCAAATCCGACGGGAGTCCTACCTACCACCTCTCGGTGGTGATCGACGACCACCTCATGGGGATCACGACGATTCTGCGGGGGGACGACCATATCTCGAATACCCCCAAGCAGATCCTCCTCTACAACGCCTTTGGTTGGACTCCGCCGAACTTCGGCCACCTCCCCCTGATCCTTGGCCCTGACCATCAGAAACTGAGCAAACGCCACGGGGTCACATCGGTTCTCAACTACAAGAGCCTCGGCTACCTTCCTCTGGCCCTGCTCAACTTCTTCGCCCGGCTCTCCTGGAATCCCGGAGACGATAAGCCCTTCTACTCCGTCGAGGAGCTTGTCTCCCGCTTCAACCTGAAGAAGATCTCCAAGAACAACCCCGTCTTCGATACCAAGAAGCTTGACTTCATCAACTCCAAGATCATCTCCTCCATGGAGGAGGGGGAGCTCCTGGTTTGTCTGAGGGAGCTGGCCGAAGAGGTCGGTGGCGGCGACTGTCTGAAGAGCCCTGAGGCTCAGGAGAGGATCAAACCGGCCATCGAACTGCTCAAGAGCAGGATGAGGAACCTGAAGGAGTTTCTGGACCTTCTCGATGCCTATGTGACCGACCGGCCCTTGGAGTATGACGCCGAGGGGGCCCGTACCCATTTCACTCCTTCCGGGGCGTCGCTGCTGAAGGCCTACCTGGAAGACCTGAAGGGGCTCGGACCGGAGGAATTCACCGCCACCGAGACCGAGAGGCTGCTGAGGAGTCGGGCCGAGGCCGAAGGAGTCGGGGCGGGGGTCATGATCCATGCCGTTCGTCTCGCCCTTACCGGTAAGACTGTCTCCCCAGGTCTTTTCGACGTTATCGTCTTCCTCGGCAGGGAGAGGGCTATGGCGAGGATCGAAAGGGCCCTCCTCTGGATTCATGAGACCACCGGCGCTCTCCCTGGCGGGTGTTGACCCCTCCGGAGGGGCCGGACTCCTGCTGGATATCAAGATCTTTCAGAGCCGGGGACTCTACGGGATGGGGGTCGCCACGGCCCTGACGGGGCAGAACTCCCGGGGGGTCTCCTTCAGTCGCCCCGTAGAGAGGGAGGAGTACCGCCGCGGTTTGGAGCTGCTCAGGGAGGACTTCTCTCTGGGGGGGGTGAAGATCGGTATGCTTCCCGACGCCGGGATCGTCGAAGAGACGGCTCGCTTTCTGGAATCCCTTCCCAGGTCGGTCTTCGTCGTCGTCGATCCGGTGATTCGTTCGGGAACCGGGTTCCCTCTCATGGAGGAGGGCGCCCTGCACCTCTTTCAAGAGAGGATTCTCCCCAGGGCGGACCTTCTCACGCCGAACCTTCCGGAGACGGAGATCCTTTCGGGTCTCTCCATCGGGGGGGAGCTGGAGCTCCTGAAGGGTGGACACGCTCTGGTCCGAAAAACGGGAGGGGCGGTTCTGGTGAAAGGGGGCCACGGTTGGGGAACGGATTATCTCTTCCAGGGGGACCGGGTGTGGCTCTTCCCGGGAAGGCTTCTCAAGAAGGATGCCCATGGGACAGGGTGTTACCTCTCCTCCCTCCTTCTTGCCCTCAGGCTGACGAGCCGGCGTTCCCTCCCCCTCCTTGTCGGGGAGGCCAAAGCCTGCCTGCGGGAGAGGATTCAGAAGAGCTTACCCTTGGGAAAGGGTGACAAACGGTACTTGGAGGTCAAGAATGGTTGAGATAGAGACGCAGCAACTTCAGGCCAAGGTTCCAGAGGAGTACCTCCCCTTCGAGGACACCTCGGAGCTCAAGCCTCTGGAGGGGATCATCGGGCAGGAGTCGGCTCTCAAGGCCCTGGAGTTCGGCCTTAGGATCAAGAGCAAAGGGTTCAACGTCTTCGTGGTGGGGAACCCCGGAACCGGGAGGACCTCGGCGGTCCAGAGTTACCTGAAGCGGTTGGCCCTCAAGGAAGAGAGGCCGGGGGACATCTCCTTCGTCCACAATTTCGACGATTCCTACAACCCTGGGGCCCTCAAGCTTCCGGCCGGCATGGGCAGAGAGTTCAACCGGAGAATGGAGAAGGTCTTGGAGCTGATGGAACGGACCCTTCCCGGGGTTCTGGAGAAGGACCCCTACGCTTCCAAGGCCAGCGCCCTGGAGCAGGAGGCTAGAAGCCGGAAGGACGAGCTCCTCCTGGAGGTCAACCGGAAGGTTCAAAAGCTGGGTTTCTTGCTTCAGACCACGGAGCAAGGCTTTCTCCCCGTTCCCCTGAAGAGGGGGCAGAAGATGAAGGAGGAGGAGTACCAGAAGCTCCCGGAAGAGAAGAAGAAGGAGCTCATGGAGAAGAAGGCCCTGGTCGACGGGATTCTCGGGGAGACCTTCAAGATCTTGAACAAGGAGGACCTTCTCTTCGAAGAGGAGAGCCAAAGGCTCACTCAGGACACCCTCAAGGCGTTCCTGGAGGAAGTTTTTTCCGACCTCCGCTCTTTCTGCCAGGGGACGCCGGTTTTGGCCAAGCACCTTGAGCGCTTCGAGGAGGCCTTCCTGGAGAACCACACCCTCTTCACCGGGCAAGAGGAGAAGGAGGGAGACGCCGACCACCGGCAGGAGCTCATCAACAACGCCTTTCTGAACGTCGTCGTGGACAACACCGAGGCCGTGGGTGCTCCGGTGATCAACGAGGACCACCCGACCTACACCAACCTGATCGGAAAGATCGAGAGGGAGGCGGAGATGGGGACGTTGATCACGGATTTCTCCCTCATCAAGGCCGGCTCTCTCCTGAGGGCCGACGGCGGCTACCTCATCATCAACGCCGAGGAGATGCTGGTCAACTCTTACTCTTGGCAAGCCCTCAAGAGGGCCGTTCAATCGGGTTTCGTCCAGATAGAAGACCTGGAGAGCCACCTCGGGATGGCTACGGCCAAGGGGGTCAAACCCTCCTCCGTCCCCTTCCGCGTCAAGATCATCCTCGTGGGGACCCCGGCCACCTATGGGGCTCTCTTGGAGGTTGACAACGACTTCATGGAGCTCTTTAAGGTGAAGGCCGAGTTCGACACGGAGATGGAGCTAAACAGGAAAAACGTCTTGGAGTTCGCCCATTTCGTCTCCCTGATCGTCTCTAAAGAGGATCTCAAGCCCTTCACCAAGGGGGCCACAGCCGCCCTTGTCCGTTACTGCTCCCGCATCGCCGGGGATCAGAGCAAGGTGACCACCAACTTCGGCCTGGTCTCTGAGATCGTCAAAGAGGCCTCTTTCCATGCCTCCGGGACGAAGGTGACCGAAACGGATCTCCTGGTGACCCTCAAGCATAGACGGTCCAGGAACGACCTTACCGAGAACAAGGTCTTCGAAGCCATGGAGAAGAAGAAGTATCTGATCTCGACCCGGGGGAAGGAGAAGGGGGCCGTGAACGGCCTGACCGTCCTCTCCTTGGGGGACACGGAGTTCGGCCGTCCGGTGCGGATCACGGCGACCGTGGGGCTCGGGAAGGAGGGAATCCTGGACATAGAGAGGGAGGCGGACCTTTCGGGGCCTCTTCACACCAAGGGGATTCTCATCCTCTCCGGCTTCTTCACCGAACGTTTCGCTCAGGAGACCCCTCTCTCCCTCAACGCCAAAGTCGTCTTCGAGCAAACCTACTCCGAGGTCGACGGAGATTCGGCCTCCGCAGCGGAACTTCTCGCGATCCTCTCTTCTCTGACAGGATTCTCCCTCCGGCAGGACCTGGCCATTACCGGTTCCATCAACCAGAAGGGGGGAATCCAGGCGATCGGGGGGATCAACTCCAAGATTGAAGGGTTCTTCCGTCTCTGCAAGGCCCACGGCCTGACAGGGCGTCAAGGGGTCATCCTCCCCCTCTCCAACCTCTCGGAGCTCAACCTTCAGGAAGAGGTCATCCAGGCGGTGGAACGGAAGAGGTTTCACCTTTATGGGGTCGAGAAGATCGGCGAGGCTGCGGAGCTTCTCTTCGGCAGGGCCTACGAGGAGATCGAGGCCAGGGTTCACAACCGGCTGAAAGAGCTCCATCGAAAACTGGACATCGAAGACCGGTAGGAATCCTTTTCCCCCAGGGGGGAGGAATCTTCCTCTCCCCTTAACCCCCTCCTTTCATAAAAAGGCCTGGAAGAGGCCTCTCTGCTTTGGCACGCTCCTTGAATTAGTTTTTATCACGCAGGAGGCGCCATGATAGACGGAACAAACACTTATGATGTATACGCTTCGAAGACGTCGGGTTCCGGGTCCACTTCCAATACGAAGGCCACCTCTTCTTCTTCGAGCAAGGAGTCCAACGGCTTTGCCTCCTTGGACGCCGAGGACTTCTTCAGCCTCTTGATCCAGAAGATGCAGAACCAGGATCCCTTGGAACCTATGGATGACTCCGAGTTCATCTCCCAAATCACCCAGTTCACCACTCTCGAGCAGATGAGGGGCATCACCAGCGCCGTCGAGCTAATGGCCGCCGCGCAGGCCTCTTCCACGAACGCCCAGGCCGTCGACATGATCGGTAAATCCGTCGTCACCGAAGGGAACGTGATCAGCCTGACCGGTGAGGGGGGAACCAAGTTGAAGTACTCCCTTGGGGATAACACCACCGAGACGACCCTGACGATCTACGATCAGGACGGTGATGTGGTGATGACGAAGAAACTGGGAAGCCTTGGCTCGGGGGACCACTCCTACCAGTGGGATGGGAAAGATTCCAAGGGGAACGCCGTCGACACGGGGATCTACCGGTACGAGATCAGCGCGAAGAAGGCGGATACGGCGGTCGATGTCACAACCTACTCCATCTTTTCCATCGATGGGGTTGATTTCTCGGGCAGTTCGGTTCTTCTCAAGTCAGGGGAGATCGAGATTCCCGTGAGCGAAGTCCAAGAGATATTCCAGTAACCTAGAGGAGGCCGACAATGCTTACATCTTTCTACTCCGCTCTTTCCGGCTTAAGCGCCTACGCTTCGGCTCTGAACGTTGTTGGTAACAACATCGCCAACATCAACACTTCGGGTTTCAAGGGTTCCTCCATCAACTTCTACGATCTTGTGACAAGGACCTTCAACGGGGTTTCCGCCAGCGGATCGGGTAACCCTATGCAGATCGGCCTCGGTTCCTATCCGGCATCGGTCTCGGGAATCTTCAACCAGGGTAGCATTCAGGTCTCCCAGGAAGGGACGAACGTCGCCATCGAAGGCAACGGCTTCTTCATCGTCGGCAACAGCGACACTGAAAGGGTCTATACGAGGAACGGGGCCTTCTCCTTCAACCAAGAGGGATACCTGGTCGACCCGAGCGGCTACAGGGTGTACGGGTACACCCAGAAAGACCCGGCCACAGGCGCGATCATCCCCAGCGGTCAACTCCAGCCGATCTACATGGCCGCCAACTCCATCAGCGACCCGGCGGCAACGTCCTTCATGCAGGTTTACATGAACCTTGACAACACCACCGACGTGGGAGACACCTACAGCGCCTCCTCTGTGATCTACGACAGCAAGGGAGCCCAGCACACTCTGGATATCACCTACACCCACACCGGGGGAACGCCGGACAGCTGGAGCTATGAAGTGACCATCCCCGGGGAGGAGGTCGTGGGAGGAACCGCGGGAACCCCCTACTCCCTGGCGACGGGAACCATGACCTTCAACGACGATGGGACCCTTGCCACTCCTGCCGCTGACGTTGCGCTCAACATCCCCGCCTTCACGAACGGGGGAGGAGCCATGACCGTCAACTGGGACCTTTGGAGTGATGGAGGCGCTGCCACGGTGACCAGCTATCCCCTCGCCTCAGCCGTCTCCTACACGAACCAGAACGGGTACCCTCCGGGGAACCTCTCCTCGATCATCATCGACCAACAAGGGATCATCCAAGGGGTCTTCTCCAACGGTCAAGTCGAAGATATCGCCCAGATCGCTCTGGCCAACTTCAACAACCCCAAGGGTCTCTTACGGACCGGCCTCAACCACTTCTCCGAGACCCTCGCCTCCGGCGTTCCCGCCTACGGCTCCGCCAATACCGGGGGAAGAGGTTCCATCAACGGAGGCTCCCTGGAAGCGTCCAACGTCGATATGGCGACGGAGTTTGTGAACATGTTGCTCTTCGAAAGGGGCTACCAGGCAAACTCGCGAACAATCCGAACCTCCGACGAGATCATTCAGGAGGCTCTGAGCATCAAGCGGTAAGTGCCGGGAAGGCAGGAGAGATGAGAGGGGCCCTTATCTCAGGGCCTCTCTCATCCTGGCGATTCCCTCTCTGAGGTTCTTTTCCGAGGCGGCGTAGGAGATTCGCAGAAAACCCGGGGTGCCGAAGGCCTCTCCGGGGACCAGGGAGACGAACCTTGTCTCCAGCAGGGCCTTGGCAAACTCTTCGGTAGAAGAGTACTTGCCCTTCAAGGCTTTTTCCACACAGGGGTAGAGGTAGAAGGCGCCGTGGGGTTTCGTCGTCTCCACTCCGGGGATCTCGTCGAGAAGTTGTAGGCAGATGTCTCTGCGCCGCTGGTACTCCCGCACCATGTCGTTGACCTCTTCCTTCTCCTCCTTCAAGGCCGTCACCGCGGCATACTGGGCCATGGAAGGGGGGTTTGAGGTGGAGTGCCCCTGGAGACGGTTCATGTACTTCACGATCTCCGCGGGGGCGAAGGTGAACCCGACCCGCCATCCTGTCATGGAGTAGGACTTGGAGAAAGACCCGGAGACGATCAGGCGGCTCTTGGCCTCGGGGAAGAGCTTGAGGGGGGACGGGAAGGTGTGGCCGTCGTAGAGCATCCTTCGGTAGCACTCGTCGAGAAGGATATAGAAGTTGTACTTCAGGGAGGCCTCAAGGAGTTTGACCAGCTCCTTCTCCTGCATGATGACGCCGGTGGGGTTGGAGGGAACGTTCAGGATGAAGAGCTTCACCCCTTTCTTGATCTCCTCCTCGAAGAGGTCGTAACGAAGATCGAAGCTTCCCTTGTCCCAGTAGGGGACGAAGACGGGCTCTCCTCCAGCAAAACGGATAATCTCCGGGTAGGAGACCCAGTAGGGGGTGGGGATAATGACCCTCTCTCCAGGTTCAACCAGTGTCAGAGCGGCCAGGAAGATCGAGTACTTGCTTCCGGGGTGGACGATGATCTCCTTAGGGTCGAAGCGGTACCCTTGCTCTCTCTCGTAGGCGTCGATCAGGGCGTTTTTCAGCTCCGGGATTCCGGCGACCGGGGTGTACTTCGTCTTGTTCTCGTCGATCGCCCTCTTCCCGGCCTCTTTGATGTAGAGAGGGGTGGGGAAGTCGGGCTCACCGACGCTCAGGGAGATAACGTCGTTGCCCCGATCCTTCAGCTCTTTCGCCTTTTCGCTCAGGGATAACGTAACGGAGGGGTTCAGTAACTTCACACGTTGGGCTATCATGAATCATTATAGCCAGGAGAAAAAGGGAAATCAAGGGGCGGAGACCCCCCTCTCCCGGAGACGATCTTCCCGTGTGGAGGGACCGGCTGGAGAGGGGTGACTCAAAAATAGCTGAGGAAGAAGGTTTCCCTTGACCCAGCCCCTGTTCTTGGTACCATAACGGATAAACAACCGTTCAGGAGGGGAGATGAAGAAGCGGATGGTCTTGGTGGCGGCGATCGTTTTCGTTGTTGTTATGGGAGTTGTGGCCACTCTTCTCTGGAGGGGGAGAGGGGCCTCTTCCAGGGTTCTGACCCCTCAAGTGGAGGGGGAGCTGATCTCCTTCCAGGGGGAGGGAAAGGAGGGACTCTCCATCCGCTTAGCCGCTTCAGGCGATGAAGCTACCCGTCGGTCGGTGCTCTACTTCGATTTTGGAAAAGACCTCAACCCCGAGGCCGCCAAGGGGCAGTGGATCATCAAGGATCTGCCGGTGAAGATCGACCCCCCGATTCAGGGGGAGTTTCTCTGGGAAAGCCCTTCCCGACTGGCCTTCCATCCCGAGGAGGATTGGCGCCCGGCGACTCTCTACAAGCTCGTGCTCCGCTCTCTCAAGACTCCCGCCGGGGTCGTCTCGGCGGAAGAGCCCTTCTTCTTCTCCACTCCGGAGTTTCAGATTCAGGAGGCCCGGGTTGTCTCCTCCTCTCTCGCCAACCGGAGCGCCGTGGTCCGCCTCTTCTTCACCTACCCCGTCACCCGGGATTCCGTGGAAAAGAGCCTGAGCTTCGAGGATGCGGAGACGGGAATGGCCCTCCCCTATACCCTTCAAGGGGGGGAGAGCGACAGGGAGGTGCTCGCCGAGCTCTCCTCCTTGCCGGAGCATGTGATGAGGAAACGGTCCGCCCTCTTGGTGAAGGTCGCCCCAACCCTAGGGGCCAAGGAGGGGGGAGTCACCTTGAAGGAGGCCTTCAGCCGTCTTCTGAGCCTCCAGGAGGCGGAAGCCTTCAAGTTCGTCAAGCACGAGTTTTTGGAGGGAAGGGAGGGGTTCACCCTGGTCCTGCGGTTTTCTTCCCAGCTCTCCTCCGGAGATCCTTCCCAGTACGTCTCCCTGGCTCCGGACATTCGACCCTCGGTCCGTCGCTCCGGCGAGACCCTCCTCATCAGCGGGCCCTTTCGTTCCGGGGAGAGCTACAAGATCACCCTTAAGCCGGGGCTCCTCTCCACCGACGGCAAGGAGCTGAAGGAGGGGACAACCTGGGAGGCCAAGGTCCCCGACTTTACCCCCTCTCTCCGGTTTCTTCAGAAGGGGCGTTACATCAACCGAAGCGGCTCTCCCTCTGTGAGGGTCGAGACCCTGAACGTCGAGAAGGCCAAGGTCATCGTCCGCCGGATCTACCCCAACAACCTCGCCTTCTGGTACGGGAAGTACTACAAGAATCAGTGGCGTTACGACCGACAGGCCGACAACTACATCTCTTCGGTCATCTACGAGAAGGAGATCCGGATCCGGGCAGGGAAGAACCAACGGACCTTGACCAGGATGGGCCTGGAGGAACTGGTCGGGAAGAAGATGAAGGGAATCTTCGAGATCAAGATCTTCGCCCAGGGAAACGAGTACGATGAGAGTCTGAGCGATATTCTCTGGTTGAACTTCACAGACCTTGGCCTCGTCTACAAGAAGTCCCGGAACGCCCTTACCCTTTGGGCCCTGGACCTGGCCACCCTTCGACCCCAGTCGGGAGTCAAGGTCGCCCTGGTCACCCTGAACAACCAGACTCCCGCCTCCGGCCAGACCGGATCCGACGGCTCCTTCACCTTCACGAACCTGAAGGATTTGGGGAAGGTCGGGGAGCTTCTTCTCGTTCAGGCCGAGAGGGGAGACGACTTAACCTACCTGGATGCCGACTTCGCACGGATCGAGACATCGGATTTCGATACCGGCGGAGATCCTTGTCCCGAGGGGGAGAGTTATCAGGCCTACCTCTACGGTGACAGAGACCTTTACCGTCCCGACGATACGGCCCACCTGGTGGCGGTGGTTCGTGACAAGTGGCTCAAGCCTCTGGCCGACAACATGCCTCTGACCTTGAAGGTCTACCGCCCCGACGGTCGCCTGAAAGGGGAGTACCCTGTCCACGGGGACGGACAGGGGACGGCGGAGTGGACCCTCACCTTCTACCCCTACGAGAAGACCGGTTCCTACAGGGCCAGGCTCTACCTCGGGAAGACCCCTGTGGGCGAGACGACTCTGAAGGTCGAAGAGTTCCTTCCCGAAAGAATCCGCGTGGACGCGACTCTCGACAAGAGGGAGTACGGCGTCGGCGAAGACTCCAAGACCAAGGTGGGAGCCGACTATCTCTTCGGAGCCCCCGTCGCGGGTGGACGCTTCCGTCAGGAGGTGTTCCTCCTCTCGGCGCCGACCCTCTTTCCAGGGTTCTCCCGCTACCGTTTCGGAACCGAGATGGAAAAGCCCGAACAGATCAAGCTCTTTGAACAGGAAGGCACCCTCGACGAGAAGGGGCGGGGTGAGACGCGTTTCGTCCTCCCCTCCGGGGATTACGCCGGGAAGATGAACCTCAACGTCTACACGGAGGTCTTCGAAGGCGACAGCGGCAGGAGCGTGCGGCGGAAAGCGGAGGCCCTCTTCTCTCCCTACACCGAATATATCGGCCTGGAGGAGCCCATCGGCTACCTCTCCGAAGGGAAGAGGAGCGATATCAGAGGCGTCGTCCTGGACTCCCGGGGAAGCAGGAGGAACGGCGAGAGGCCCCTGCGCTACGCCCTCTTCCGGAGGCACTACAGCTGGGTCTCCTATTACGATAACCAGAGCTGGAGCTACCAGTACAAGAGGGTCTTCTACGAAGAGATCGTCGACGAAGGCTCTTTGGTCAGCAGGAACGGGGATTTCCTCTACACCTTTGTCCCCGGTTGGGGAAGCTACCGTCTGAGGGTCTCAGACCCGACCGGAGGGGCCAAGAGCGACCTCCTTCTCTCGACGTACTGGTGGGAGAGCGACGGGCAGGAGCAGAGAAACCTTCCTCCCGAAAGGCTCTCCCTGGTGTTGGACAAACCCAGAGCCAAGGTGGGGGAGAGCGTCAAGGTGGGATTCCGGGCTCCCTTCACGGGCAAGGCCCTCCTGACGGTGGAGGCGGACACCCTCCTCTCTTCCCAATGGGTGGACGTGAAACGGGGGGAGAATACCCTGGAATTGAAGGTTCAGGAGGGGATGTACCAGCCCACGCTCTACCTCTCCCTCCTCCTGATCAAGAGCACCGGACCCGAGGATCCCTACCCCTCCCGCGCCTTCGGGACTCAGCCTCTCGCGGTGGAGCCCCATAAGAACAAAGTGGCTCTCTCCTTGGAGGTTCCCCAGCAGATCAAACCCGGAACGAAGCTGGCGGTGGCCCTCAAGTCTCCGGGTCTCTCTTCGGCTCAAGTGACCTTGGCGGCTGTGGACGAGGGGATTCTCCAGATCACCGGTTTCCCCTCCCCCTCCCCTCTGGACTTCTTCTTCCGGAAACGAAGGCTCGAGACCGACACCTTCGACATGTTCGGTATGCTTCTGCCGGACATTCCCAAAGGGAAGGGGAGGCGCAGCGGAGCCGGCTACGCCGAAAAGGCGGAAGGGAGGGTGACGCCGGTCGTGAAGAGGGTCAAGCCCGTGGCTCTCTGGTCCGGGCGGGTCAGACTCCAAGGGGGGGGCGCGCGGGTGGAGTTTTCCCTCCCCGAGTACCAGGGTAAGCTGAGGATCATGGCCGTCGCCGTTGCGGGGGAACGCTTCGGTCAGGCCGAGGGGTTTGTCACCGTTCGGGACGAAGTGACTCTGGAGTCTTCGGCTCCCAGGTTCCTTCTTGAGGGAGACCGCTTCGACCTTCCGGTGACCCTCTTCAACAATACCGACAAGGCGAAGGTCCTGAAGGTCGGCGCCGAGACCAGAAACATCTCCCTCTTGGGTGGAGGCGGGAAAGAGGTGACGGTTCCCGGGAAGGGGAACGTCCGGGTTACCCTCTCGCTACAGGCCGGTGCCGCATCTCCGGAGGGGGCGCACCTCAAGGTTTACGCGGTGGGCGGCAACATCAAGAGCTCTCAGACTCTGGACTTCCCCGTGGACGATCCGGCCCCTCTCGTGAAGGAACGGGAGATCATCAAGATCGAACCGGGTTCCCGCACCCTCTCCTGGAGCGGTGAGGGGTGGAAGGGAAAGGGCCCCCGGGTGACTCTCGGCCTCTCCCCCTTCGGCTTCATCCGGGAGATGAGCTTCGTCAAGAACCTTCTGGAGTACCCCTACGGTTGTCTTGAACAGACGACCTCCGCCTCCTTCCCCCTCCTCTACCTGAAAGAGATTCTCCAGATTACGGCACCGGAGGCCCTCAAGAAGGCAACCCTCCCCCAGCTTGTCCAGAAGGGGATCGAGAGGGTACTTTCGATGCAGACCGTGTCCGGAGGGTTCGCCTTCTGGCCCGGAGAGACCTACGAAAACCCCTGGGGAAGTTGTTACGCCCTCCACTTCCTGCTGGAGGCCTCGGAGGCTGGGTACAATGTTCCCGAGTACACCGTGGAGAACGCTCTTCGCTATCTGCAGGAGACGCTCCCCTACAAGAAGGGGGAAGGATCTATCACCTCCCGGTTCGATCGGGGCGCCTACGCCATCTACCTGCTCAGCCGGAAGAAGAAAGTCGATGGGAGCACGATCCTCTCCTACCAGCAACGTTTTGAACCCCTCTTTTCGACCGAGGGGAGAGCCTTCATGGCGGCGGCTCTCTTCCGATCCGGTGACTTCCAGAGAGGGCGCGAGCTGATGAGAAGGGTCGAAGGGGCGGAGGGAAAGCCCAACGGGGAGAGTTTCTTCACCCCCCTTCGCCGTGACTCCCTGAGGCTCTTCTTGACCGAGGAGATGGGCATGCCCGTGGACCTCTCCCTCCTCCAAAGGGTGGCCGGTGAGATCGTCAGCCAGGGGGAGGGTTTCTACACGACCCAGGAGATGGCCTGGGGGTTGTTGGCCTTGGGAAAGAGGCTCCGCAAAGAGGGGGCCTCCACGGAGTTGAAGGCGGATCTGAAAACCGCCGCCGGTCGGCTTCTCAAGAGTGTCTCCGGCCCCGGAGGCTCTCACGTGGTCTCCCCCGGGGAAACATCGGTGGAGGTGGTGAACAAGGGAGGCTCCCCCTTCACCCTCCTCTTGCTCAAGGAGGGACGGCGCTCGGGGGGAGAGGAGAAAGAAACCGAGCGGGGAGTCGCCGTGGAGAGGAGCTACTACACGATCGACGGGAGACCTCTGCTGACGGGTTCCGGCGAGCTCAGGGTTCGTCAGGGGTCGCTGGTGGTGGTGAAGCTCTCCGTACGCAGCACCGCCGGGGTTCCCTTCCGCCAAGTGGCTTTGGACGATCGGATCCCTGCAGGCTTCGAAATCGAGAACCCCAGGTTGGGCAAGGAGCACCCCCTCCCCTGGATAGGAGCGCCCACGCTGGAACCCCGTTTCATGGACATTCGTGACGACAGGCTCTCCCTCTTCTTCGACCTGGAGAAGAAAGAACTCTTCTTCTACTACGTTATCAGGGCCGTGAACCGGGGACGTTTCCGCCTGCCTCCCGCCAGGTGCGAGGTCATGTACGAACCGGAGAACTCCTCCCAGAGAGGAGGAGGCTGGGCGGAAGTGGAAGGTTGAACAGGGAAAGCCGCTTGCAGTCCACCCGGGGGGGACCGGGTGGACTGCTACCCCTCTACGAGCCCGAGGGCCGAAGCCTCTCCGCACCCCTCAGGCGTACCTCTCCCGAGATGAAGGGGAAGGGGATCCCTTCTCCTTAGGTTCTTCTCTTCGTCGAAGCCGGGGTTACTTCTTCCCCCCGAAGAGGGAGCCCAGGATGCTCCGGATAATGGTTCTTCCCATCTGAGAGCTTGCGGAACGGAGGGCGCTCTTGGCGACAGCCTCAATCATGGAATCTCCCCTCCTGGCAGGAGCGGCCGCCTTCTCCTGTTTGGCCTGAGCCGCCGCTTCCTTCGCCTTGGCCGCCTCCGCCTGTTCCTTGGCGGCGTTCTCGGCGGAGATGGCGATGCGCTTGTTGAGAAGTTCGTAGGCGGATTCCCGGTCAGTGACCTGGGAGTAGAGGGAGGCCAAGGGACTCATCCGGCTGATTCTCACCCGCTCTTCCGGAGGGATGGGACCGATCTGGGAGCGAGGCGGGAGGACCCAGGCCCTCTCCACGGGAATGGGCGTTCCCTTCGGATCGAGAAGGGAGATCAGGGCTTCCCCGACCTCCAACTCCGTGAGGGCCTTCTCGGCGTCCACGGCGGGGTTCTGGCGGAAGGTCTCCGCGGCGGCCCGGACTGCTTTCTGATCCTTGGGGGTGAAGGCTCTCAGGGCGTGCATGATCCGGTTCCCCAACTGGCCGAGAATCACCTCCGGGATGTCTGCGGGGTTCTGGGTGATGAAGTAGACTCCAACGCCTTTGGAGCGGATCAAACGGACGACGAGCTCCACTTTTTCCAGGAGAACCGTGGGGGCGTCCCTGAAGAGGAGGTGAGCCTCATCGAAGCAGAGGATCAGCCGGGGTTTCTCGAGATCTCCAACCTCCGGGAGGTTCTCGTAGAGCTCTGAGAGAAGCCAGAGAAGGAAGGTGGCGTAAAGCCGCGGTCTCTGGATAAGCTCGTCTGCGGCCAGAACGTTGATTCTGCCGTACCCTCTCTCATCGTTCCCCATGAGGTCGGCGATACGGAGGACGGGTTCGCCGAAGAGAGCCTCTCCGTCTTGCTCTTCCAGTGTCAGAAGGGCCCTCTGAATAGAGGAGATGGAGACCGAGGAGACCAGGCCGTACTTCGTGGAGATCGCCTTCACGTTCTCCTGGGCGAACTGGAGGACCGCCCTAAGGTCCTTGAGGTCGAGGATGAGGAGGCCCTCGTCATCGGCCATCTTGAAGAGAATCGAGAGGACTCCGCTCTGGATGTCGTTCAGATCGAAGAGGCGGCTGAGAAGGAGGGGCCCCATGTCGGAGACCGTCGTCCTCAGAGGGAGACCCGTCTTGGCGAAGATGTCCCAGAAGAGAAGGGGGTACCCTTCGAAGGGGTGGTCCGTCACCTTCAACAGGTTGAGCCGGGAGGCAATCTTCGGCGTCGCCGTCCCTGGAACAGCCAGTCCCGAGAGATCTCCCTTGATGTCGGGCAGGAAGACCGGGACTCCCAAACGGCTGAAGTTCTCGGCGAGCCCCTGAAGGGTGACCGTCTTCCCGGTCCCCGTGGCTCCGGTGATCAGGCCGTGGCGGTTTCCCATCTTGGGATGGAAGAGAATCGGATTTTCGTTCTGGGCGATGAGGAAGGGGGAGACAGGTTGGTTCATAGTGACCTCCAAGGGGGTTCTCTTGTTATTAAAATGGAGAGGAGGGAAGATGTCAAGAGAGAAAGAGCCTGCCAGTCTCCGGGCAGGCTCTCTTCTTCAGGAGCCCTCTTCGGTCTTTTTGCTGAGGGCGCGACGGACCCTGGCGGGAATCTCCCCCCAGACATAGCTCAAGGGGGAAGCCGTGTAGAGGGAGTGCTGGATGGCGCAGGCGATCCCGCACCCGTTTTGGCAGGGCTTCCGCTTGTTCCATTGCCAAAGGTCTTTCAGTCCGATCCGGTCGAAGGGGATCTCTGTCCTTAGTACCGAACAGGGCCAGAAGAGACCCGACCCGGAGACGAAGAAGATCTTATAGCCGGAGACGCAGCTCCATTCAGGTTCGTTTCCTTGTAAGCGGCTTCGGTAGTGGTTGAGTACCGCCGTTGTTCCGTGGACCTTGCACCCTCTCCTCTTGAGTTCAAGCTGAAGTTCGATCAGCTCAAGAGTCTTTAGCCTCTCGCCTTCGGGGACCCTGAAGGCGCCCGCATCGTCGGCGTGGATGGGCCGGAGCTCCGTCGGGAAGCCCAAGGCCAGACCCTGCTTTAAGACATCGCCGATCTGGTCCAGGGTGTCCGCGCAGATCACCCCGGAGAGGTGGGTCTTGATGGGGCTCCCCCTCAGCAGCTTCAACGCCGGCATCTGGAGTTTCAGGGCCTTCTTCGTGACATCCGAGGGGGTGATCCGGTCTGTGGAGACCTGGAGGGCGTCGAGCCCGGCCTCTTCGATCCCCTTCAGAAGCTTGGGGTTCAGGAGGAGGGCGTTCGTGGACATGCTCACAGTGAGCCCCTTCCCCTTCGCGTAGGCGACCACTTCGACGATGTCCGGGTGTAGCAGGGGCTCCCCTCCGGCGAGGGCGACCTTAGTGACGCCCAGGGCGGAGATCTTGTCGATCCGCTGCTTCAGGTCGTCGAAAGAGGGGTGAGGCACGGAGTTGTCGTTCTCGCCGCAGTAGCTGCAGGAGAGGTTGCAACGGTCTGTAACGTAGAGTCCGGCATGCATCGGACGTTTATCGTAGCCACGGGCCAAGGCGGCGAGCCAAGGGATCTCGTGGTGGCGTGAACCCCTCATGGGGCAACCTTTCGGAGCCTGGTGAAGATGCTGAACATGATTCCTCCTCCTTTGATCATCAGGGAAAGCAGGGCGTAGAGGGCTATGCAGGCGAAGCCTAAGAGGGGCTTGCCCACGAGGACGAAGGGGGCGAAGGTCCACAGGTAGGTGTTGCGTCGCCCAGCGAAGACCCGTAAGGCCCGGGCGAAGGGTCCGCTGTCGTCGAACTGAAGGTGAAACACTCTCCGGTAAGCGGCTGTGAGGACCATGTCGAGGACGTTGGCGGCGAGGATGGTTCCCAGGGAGATCAGGGGTAGGGTGACTCTGCCCCCTGCCGAGAGATGCCAGGCCAGTGCCAGGTACCATCCGTTCTCGTAGACCTTGTCGAGGTGGTGTTCCCATTCCCCTAGGGGGGAGAAGTGGAGTTTGACACGGGCCTGTTTTCCGTCTAGTCCGTCGAGGACTCCGACGATGAGGGCCAGGACCAGGCCGGAAGCAAGGAACCCTGCGGCGAAGAGGCCGAGGGCGGCGAAGGCCGCGAGGTTGTTGAGAACCGTGAGCTGGTTGGGGGTGATCGACCACTCACAGATTTGCGATATGAGCGCGTTCTCGATGGGGCGGTGGATGTACCAGGCCGGCCAATCGAGGACAAGCTTTTGGGAAGAGCTGATCAAAATGCTCTTTGCGGCGGGGTTGTCTTCCGGCCCCTTCACCGGGAAGAAGAGAAAGGGGACATGGGCGCGCATATCGGGTTTGTAGTTGGGGAGGGTCGAGAGGTCGAGAAGGAGATTCGGCTCGTCTCCCACGGCTTTGACAGCCTCTTGGGCGAGAGAGAGGGGGGAGGGGAGAGCGAATCCGGCGAGGCGGGAGAGGGAAATTCTTGCGACTCCCGCAAAGAGGTAGGGACGTCCGGAAAGGGTGATCGACGGGAGGCCTGCCCGGGAAGGGACACACTCCTGAGGAATGAAGCAGAGACGTTCGCCCCCTTGGGAGAGGAGAGCCGGTAGCCGTGAGTCGACGAGGGCCGATCCGTCCAGAAGGAGAACCTGCGGGGTGCCGTCGGCGGGCAAGAGAGAGGGATCGATTCTTCTCCCCTCGTCGAGAGGAGAGACCGTGAAGGGGATGTTGAACTTCTTCAGCTCCGAGAGGATTCCTTCGGGGACCTCCCCTTTGGGGCAGAGAACCGTTATTCCGGAGACACCCTCGTAGTAGAGGGTACGAAGGGAGCGCTCCAAGACGGTCACACCGGCGATTCTCACGAAACTCTCTGCAGAGGCCAGGACGAACGCCCTCGTCGGAGTGGTCATAGGGACTCCTTTCTTCTGGGAGAAACCAGAGAGGTAAACTTCTGCAGGAGGGCCTTGTCCTCTGCGGCGGTGCCGAAGAGGTGGAGCAGGAGGATGTACCCTACCAGGAAAGCGGCCAGGGCCACCGCGTCGGAAACCCTGGGAGGAAGGGCCCAGACGAGCTCTTTCAAGAGGAAGGCGGCGGCACCGGAGAGGGCCGCGGCGAAGAGTGCCCGAAGGTGGTACCGGGTGAAGGGGTGCATCCGGTAGAAGAGGCGGACCATGACGAGCCTGAGAAGGTTCATCACGGTGTAGGCGGCCAGGGTCGCACAGGCGGCTCCGGTCATTCCGTAACGGGGGACCAGGAAGAGGCCGAGTCCGGCGGAAACGGCGATCCCGGCCACGGTGTTGAGCAGGTTGAAGGCGGGCCTCTCGATGAGGATGAAGAGCTCCGAGACCCCCAGGACCGTGTTGATAAGAACGGCTATGGTCAGGAGCGTGAGGGGAAGGGCTCCCGAAGAGAACCCCTTTCCAAAGACGGCCATGATGAGTTGGGACCCGAAGGTCGCCAAGCCCAGGAGGGCGAGGTCGATGATCAG
>JAMOAD010000194.1 GCA_023621955.1 Acidobacteriota bacterium | reverse complement strand
CTCCTCTCCTACCTGGCGGTGACGCTCACACGGAACAACGACAAGACCACCCCCTCGATGATCCTCGCCTCCCTCCAAGAGAGAAGTCTCTTCGACGAGGAGAGGGGACGGTACTGGAGGAACGACTCCCCCTGGTACCTCTGGTACGACTCGCCCCTGGAGGGGCAAAGCGCCGCCATGGAGGCCTTCCTGGAGGTTCAGGGAGACTCCCCCTTCCTGGATGAGCTACGCCGTTGGCTGATAAGGAACCGACAGACCAACAGTTGGCAGACCACAACCGCCACTGCGGATGCCGTCGCCGCCCTCCTTTCGGGGAAGGGGATGGAACTTCTGGAGTCTTCCAAACCCGTCAGAATCGAGCTCGACGGAAAGCCCCTGGAGTTCCAGGGGAAGGAGGCCGGAACGGGGAGCCTGGAGAGGAGTTTCGCCCCCAAGGAGGTCACCCCCGGGATGGGAAAGGTCACCATGACCAAGGATGAGCCCGGTCCCGCCTGGGGAGGCCTCTTCTGGAGCTACCTGGAGGATGCCGATCGAGTCTCTCAAGGCTCCCCTTCGAAACTCTCCGTGAAGAAGATCCTCCTCGTCAAAGGGAGGGGAAGCGAAGGTTGGAGCCCCCTACGGGGAGAGCTTTCTGTGGGCGAGGAGGTCGTCGTCCGCCTGGAAATCACGGCGGACAGGGAGATGGAGTACATCCACCTCCAGGACCGACGGGGCGCCTGCTTCGAACCCGAGGACGCCCTCTCGGGATGGCGCTGGGGTGGTTCTCTGGGCTACTACCTCTCCACCCGGGACTCCGCCACCGACCTCTTCATCGACCATCTCCCCAAAGGAACCCACGTGGTGGAGTACAAGGTGCGCGCCTTTTTTTCTGGAAGCTTCACCAACGGCCCCACCACGGTTCAATGCATGTACGCCCCGGAGTTCTCCGGCCACACCGCCGGGGAGAGGGTGACGGTTCGGGAGAGACCCTGAGAAGGTTGACAAGAGGGTGTTCCTCTCCTATGATTAAGAGACGGTAAGAGGTGTTTACCGGCTGTTTTCCCTTCATTTGAATAAGGAGAGAAGAAGATGGAAAAAATTCTTGTCGCACTGACCGTGCTTTTCTGCGGAACCTTGGCCCTGACGGCCGCTCCGACGAAATCCACGAACCCTTTCTTTCAAGAGTTCAAGACCCCCTTCGGTGTCCCACCCTTCGAAAAGATCAAGGTGGAACACTATATGCCCGCCTTCAGGGCCGGAATCGATGAGAATCAGAGAGAGGTCAAGGCCATAGCGGAAAGCACCGCTCCCGCGACCTTCGCCAACACCGTTGAGCCTTTGGAGAAGAGCGGCGCGCTTCTGAAGCGCGTCACCAGCGTCTTCTTCGTCCTCTCCGAATCTATGACCGACGAGAAGATGCAGGCCATAGCCACCGAGGTCTCCCCCCTTCTCTCCAAGAACAGCGACGACATCCTGCTGAACGAGAGGCTCTTCGAGAGGATCAAGAGGGTTTACGAGAACCGGGAGAAGGAGAGTCTCACTCCGGAGCAGAAACGGCTCACCGAGATCTACTACAAGAGGTTCCTCAGGAACGGCGCCGCCCTTCCCCAGGAGATGAAGGACCGCCTCCGCAAGATCAACGAAGAGTTGGGCCTGCTGGAGCTCAAGTTCAGCGACAACGTCTTGGCCGAGAACAACGCCTTTCAGATGGTTCTGGACAAGAGGGAGGAGTTGGCCGGTCTGCCGGAGGGAGTGGTCTCCGGAGCCGCCGAAGCCGCTCAGGAGAGGGGCCTGACCGGAAAATGGGTCTTCACCCTCCACAAACCCAGCCTGCTCCCCTTCCTGACCTACTCGGACAGGAGGGACCTCAGGGAGAAGCTTTACCGGGGCTACTTCGAAAAGGGAAACAACAACGATTCCCTCGACAACAAGGCCATCCTCGTGAAGATCACCAACCTGCGGATCGATAAGGCCCACATCCTGGGCTTCCCCTCCTTCGCCGACTACTCCTTGACCGAGAACATGGCCCAAAACCCCGATAAGGTCTACACCTTCCTCGGCCAAATCTGGGAACCCGCTCGTCGCAAGGCTTTACAGGAAGCCGCCGAATGGGAAGCCCTCGGGAAGAAGGATGACCCGAGCTTCAAGCTCCAGCCCTGGGACTGGTGGTATTACGCCGAGAAGGTCCGCAAGGCCAAGTATGACCTGGACGAAGAGTCCCTCCGTCCTTACTTCAAACTCGAAAACGTTCTCCAGGGAGCCTTTGACGTTGCCGGTAAGCTCTACGGCCTCAAGTTCGTGGAACGGAAAGACATTCCCAAGTACCATAAGGACGTGAGGGTCTTCGAGGTCCTCGAAAAAGACGGACGTCACGTGGGAATCTTCTACACCGACTACTTCCCCCGTGCCTCCAAGAGGGGCGGTGCCTGGATGAACTCCTTCCGGGACGAGTCGATCGTCGGCGGGAAGCGGATCGCTCCGGTGGTCAGCAACAACGGGAACTTCTCCAAGCCCACCGGTGACAAACCCGCCCTCCTCTCCTTCGAAGAGGTCACGACCCTCTTCCACGAATTCGGCCATGCCCTCCACGGCCTTCTCATGAACGTCACCTACTCCACCGTGGGCGGCGCGGGAATGCCCATCGATTTTATCGAACTCCCTTCGCAGATCATGGAAAATTGGGCCTCCGAACCGGAAGTTCTCAAGAGCTACGCCAAGCACTACCAGACCGGCGAGGTCATGCCGGATTCCCTGATCGCCAAGATGTCCAATGCCAAGCGTTTCAACCAGGGCTTCGAGACTGTCGAATACCTGGCCGCTTCGATCCTCGACATGGATTGGCACAGGCTCCAGACGCCCTTTGAAGGTTCCCCCTTGGAGTTCGAGAAACGCTCCATGGAGCGGATCGGCCTCATGCCGGAGATTCTTCCCCGGTACAGAAGCACCTACTACCTGCACATCTTCGGAGGAGGTTATTCCGCCGGGTACTACAGCTACATCTGGGCTCAGGTTCTCGACGCCGACGCCTTCCAAGCCTTCAAGGAGACCTCCCTCTTCGATTCCGAGGCGGCCGCCCGTTTCCGCAAGTTCATCCTGGAAAGAAGCGGCACCGACGAAGCGATGAAGCTCTACAAAGAGTTCCGGGGAGCCGAGCCCAAGGTCGACGCCCTCCTGAAGCGGAAAGGCCTCGATTGATTTCCCTCTCTTTTTCGAAGAACTCGGGATGGTTCTGAAAAGGAGAACCTATGAAGAGATTCTGCTGCCTCTCCCTCCTCATCCTCTCGGCCTTCTTCACCGTTTTCGCCCAAGAGAAGGGGTTGGATTACCCACAGGCGAAGAGAGAGAACGTCTCCGACGACTACTATGGGATCCAGATCTCCGACCCCTACCGGTGGATGGAGGAGGATTCCGTCGATTTACGAAGCTGGATCGAAGCCGAGAACCGGCTGACCCTCTCCTTCCTCGAGAAGATCCCTTTTCGGGAGGCTTTGCACAAGAAAATTGAGACTCTCTACGACTACCCCAAGTACGATCTCCCCTTCCGGGTGGGAGAGTACGTTCTCTTCTTCAAAGAGGAGGGGCTCCAGAACCAGGGGGTTCTCTACCTGCAAAAGGGGCTGGAGGGCAAGCCCAAGGTCCTCGTCGATGTCAACACCCTCTCCCAGGATGGTTCTGTCACGCTCCAACCCTTGGAGGGCTCCCAGGACGGGCGGTATTTAGCCCTCTCACGCTCCGAGGCCGGATCTGATCAACAGGAGATCCGCGTCTTCGAGCTCTCGTCGGGAAGGGAGCTCCCCGACCGTATCGGGCGGGTCCGATTCTCCGGAGCCGCCTGGTACGAAAAGGGTTTTTTTTACAGCGGCGACCGAGCCCCCGGGGAAACAGCGGAACCCCCTGAGGGCCAGAGCTTCCAGAGAGTCTACTACCACCGGTTGGGAACAGAACAGGGGGAGGATCAGCTCGTCTACGAGGAACGCGAGAACCCCCAACGGTTCTTTTCCGCGGCGGTCACCGAAGACGGGAAGTACCTCCTGATTTATGTCTCCGAAGGAACCGGCGGCACCAAGATCCTCTTCCGCCCCGTCAAGGAGTCCCGAGCCCCCTTTAAAACACTCCTGCCGGGCTTCGAGAACACCTCCACGGTTTTAGCCCACCGGAAGGGACGCTTTCTCGTCCTCACCAACGCCGGGGCCCCGAACTTCCGCATCGTCTCCATCGACCCGCTGGCTCCGGATCAGAGAAACTGGAAGGAGGTCATCGCCGAACGGCCCGAAGTGATCGCCCAAGCCTCCGTGGCCGGAGCCGGCCTCTTCGTCGGTTACCTTCGGGACGGAGTGAGCCGGTTCTACCAGTTCACCCCCGAGGGAAAGGAGGTCAGGGAGATTCCCTTCCCCGTCCCCGGAACGGCGGTCGGTTTCACCGGGAAGTGGGAGGACCGACAGCTCTTCTACTACTTCACCTCCTACACCTACCCCTCCGTAAAGTACCTCTA
>JAMOAD010000107.1 GCA_023621955.1 Acidobacteriota bacterium | reverse complement strand
TTCCTCGGAACCCACGAGATCAAGTTCGGCGCCGAGGCCCAGTGGGCCAACGTCGACTGGACCATCAAGCTCATCGACGACCCCGCTTCCGGGGACTCCGCCATCGACTATTACACTCAGAACGGCGTCAAGTATTACTACGACGGTCTCGATCTGAAGAACAACGGCTTTACCCGTAAAGACCAGATGAGGGACTACTTCCTCTTCCTCCAGGACACCTGGAACCCCATCCCCCGGCTGACCCTCAACCTGGGTCTCCGCTTCGACTACAACACCGTGGTCTGGCCTGAGCAGAACAACATCTCCAAGAAGCAGACCCCCCTTGAGTGGACGAACCTCTCCCCCAGGGTGGGCGCCAACTTCGATATTTTCGGCGACGGCAAGACCGTTCTCAAGGCCTCCTTCGCCCGTTACACCGCCGCCAACCAGACCGGCTGGGTCAACACCGCCCACCTCAACGGCTGGGAAGGCTATTACCAGTACTACGCCGAGGGAACCCCCATCGGCCAGAAACCCACAGTCATCGCCCGCGAAGTTTGGGCCAGCCCCTCTTCAACCAAGGTTGGTTACAAGGACCATGACCTGAAGGCCCCCTACACCGACGAGATCACCATCGGCATCGAGCGGGAGCTCTTCGAAGACGTCTCCCTCAGCGCCCGTTACATCCAGAAGTGGGACCGTAACAACATCCACCTGGTGGACGCCGCCCAGCTCGACATCGACCAGCTTTTCGACAACGAGAAGCTCGTCTGGAAGGGCTGGTCTCCCGTCACCGCCGTCGACCCCTTCAACGGCCAGACGGTAACCTTCTACAAACGCAGCTCTTACGCCACTGAGCAGTACATCGTCAACCCTCCCGGAGCCAACCGTGATTACAAGGGCTTCGAGCTCATCCTCAACAAGCGGTTCTCCAAGGGTTGGTCCTTCAACGCCTCTTACGTCTACGCCAAGGCCGAAGGTCTCCTCGACTCCGCCAGGGGTAGCGAGTCTCTCGGTACCTCCCAGCTTTGGAACGACCCCAACACCCACATCAACGCTTACGGTGAACTTCCTCTGGAGAGAAAGCATCAGCTCAAGGTCCAGAGCGTTGTCCGCGGTCCCTTCGGGATCAGCCTGAGCGGTTACTTCCGTTTCCTCGCGGGCGGCCACTATACCCGTTCCGTCTCCTCCAAGTACCTCGGCATCTCCACCTCCAAGATGAAGAACACCTCCATCTACGCCGAAACCCGCGGTGCCCGTAAGCTTCCCGACGTGAAGATCCTCGACCTTCGCCTCGAGAAGAGCTTCAAGTTCGGCAACCGTTTCGCCATCGCCGCCTTCGCCGACTGCTTCAACGTCTTCAACCAGGGCATCGCCACCGGCGTCTGGACAGACAGCAGCAACAAGGCTAGGGCTTTCGAACAGATGACCTCCATATCCGACCCCCGTATCTTCCAGCTCGGCGGAAGGATTGAGTTCTAAGATTAGATCGGCGTAAAAACCGAGACGGGGCGCCCCCGAAAGGGGGCGCCCCTTTTTTTTTCTCTTCTTCTCCTCCCTTTTTTCCTATAGAATCGGAGCAATAGGGAGGGAGGCATGCCGAAAGCCATGCTTTACACGGTTCGGGGTAGGGTTCAGGGCGTGGGGTTCCGCTTCTTCGCCTATCGGGCCGCCGAGGAGAACGATCTCAGCGGCTGGGTGAGAAACGTCGACGACGATTGCGTGGAGGTCTTCGCCGAGGGAGAAGAGGAAGACCTCGAGATTTTCCACCAGAGACTCCTCAAGGGGCCTCCCTTCGCCTACGTCACGGAGGTGGTGGAGGAGGAAACGGCCCTGAAGGGAGTGAAGGGGTTCAGAGTCTGCCCCTGAGGGGCGGGCGTCAGAAATCCGACACATCACTCTCCTCCTCCCTTTCCGGAGAGGCTCCGAAGTGGCACTCTTCTTGCATGGCTCCTTGATCGGAGGACACCGTGGACCTGACCACCTTTCTCGGCATCCTGAGTTCGTTTGGCCTCGTGATTCTGGCCATCGTTTCCCAAGGGAGCATCACGATCTTCTTCAGTTGGGAATCCCTCCTGATCGTCCTGGGGGGAACCTTCGGAGCCGTCCTTGTCAACTATCCCTTAGGGGAGGTGCTGAGGGTCTTCCGTGTTGTCAAGAAGGCCTTCTTCTACCGAGGGGACGACCTTGTCGACCTGGTCCCCAAGATGGTGGAGTACTCCCGGGGGGCCCGTAAGGATGGTCTCCTGATCCTGGAGAGGTATATTGGAGGGGAGGAGGACCTCTTCGTCGCGGAAGGTCTCAGGATGATCGTCGACGGAGTGACACCGGAGACGATCCGGGAGGTGCTGAGCAACGAGATCGACTATCTCGGCGAGAGACACCGGGTTGGCTACGAGATCTTCGAGGCCATGGGGACCTATGCGCCCGCCTTCGGAATGATCGGAACCCTGATCGGGCTGATCCTGATGCTCAAGTCCCTGAGCGATCCGGCCAAGATCTCCCAGGCCATGTCCCTCGCCCTGATCACCACCTTCTACGGCGCCATCCTCTCCAACATCCTCTTCCTTCCCATCGCCGGCAAGTTGAAGGAGCGCTCCCGCTTCGAGGTCCTGAAGAAGCAGATGTGCCTGAACGGCCTCCTGGCGATCCAAGGGGGTGACATCCCCAAGGTTGTGGAGCAAAAGCTCGTCTCCTACCTCCCCTCGGAGATCCGCGCCAAGTACCTCAAGGAAGGAGCCCTGGAGTGACGCGCCTTCCCCTCTGGAGAGAGGACCCCCAGGATGTTCGCAGGAGGAGGGACCGCTGGCTCTCCCTCTACCTCTCCCTGGTCCTCATCCTCCTGACCTTCTTCATCTCCCTGGTGGCCTCGGCCACCTGGAAAGACGCCAGAGAGGCCTTCTTCCAGAAGGGTTACTCCGACAACCTTCTCTTTTCTGAAGGCCAGGGCAAGGGACCCCTCTCCCTCTCCAACCTGGGGGAGGGGGATGAGATTCCTCTGATCATCGAGAGGCTCAAGAGGGCTGGTCTCCAGAGGGAGGGGCTTGAGAGAATCGTCTCCCTCACGGAGCTCAAGGGTGTGGACATCCGTTCCGGGTCCAGGGAGAGCTCTTTGGAGATCCCCTTGGGAGAGGTCTTCCAGGCCCAGGGGACGGGTATCGATCCCAAGGCCTACCGAGCCCTTCTGCCCTTGGCCAACCTGGCCCAGGAGATCCCCTACCGGGTCTCCCTGGAGGCCAGGGCGGAGAGAGGACTTCCGGGCGATCCCTGGGAGAGGGCTGCTCAACAGGCCTTCGAAGTCTACTCCTTCTTCCTCGCCCAGGGCGTTCGCTCCGAGAAGCTCTCCTGCATTGCCCTCTCCCCTCTGGACAAGGGCTCCACGCTGACGGTCCGCTTCATCAGGGAGGAGTGATGAGGCGCCTTCCGGAACATGGTTCGGTTAAGAGTCGTTGGCAGTTAACCTTCTCTGACATGTCCACCCTCCTGCTGACCTTCTTCGTCCTTCTCTTTGGGCTCTCTCTCCTCTCCTCCCGAGGGGACGAAAGGTTCAAGAGGCTCTTCCCTAACCTCCCGGGAGAGGGGAGGCTCTACCCCTCCAGAGGGAACATCATCACGCCGATCCCCGGGGTTCCCCTGGTCAACCTCACCGAAGAGGAGCTCCACTTAGCCGACGACCTTTCGGAGGTTCTCAGAGACTACTCCGGCAAGGGGGAGGTGAACCTTCTCTCCTCCCAGGACCGGTTAACCCTCTCCATAGGCTCCTCACTCCTCTTTCCCCCCAACGGGACGAGGCTCAACCCCGACGGGTATACCCTCTTGGAGAGGGTATCGGAAGCCCTTCGCCCTCTCTCCCAGAGAATCCTCATAGAGGGACATACCGACGAAACGATCTCGACAAAGAGGACGAACCAGTGGCTCTCCCTACAGCGGGCCCTGGAGGTCCTCGCCTTTTTCAGAAGCAAGGGCTTCCCGGAGGAGAGGTTAGGCGTGGCCGGATACGGCTCCTCCCGCCCCCTCTTCATCGGTGAGTCCCCGGATCTCTTAACAAAAAATAGGAGGGTGGAGATCACCCTCCTCCTCAGGAGGCCATGAATGGCAGAAGAAGAAAAGATTGAACTCGACGAAAAACCATCCAAGAAGAAGGGTTTACCCATGATCGTCATCCTTCTCCTCGTGGCGGCCATCTCCGGCGGAGGAGGAATCGCCGTTTACAAGTTCATCCTCGCCCCCAAGGGAAAGGCCAAGGCCGAAACGGCGGCCCCCGTCACTGAGGAGAAGAAGGGAGAGGAGGCGGCCAAGGCTGAAGGGGGCTCCGAGACGCCTCCCCCCTCTGGAGAGGTGAAGCAGGAGGGAGAGGCCGTCCCCGCCACGGCCACCGCCGAGGGCCAGGCTCAAGTCGCGGTTCTCTCGCTTAAGGAGTTCATCGTCAACCTCAACGACCCCATCGGACGGCGCTATCTGAAGACGGAGATCAAGCTGGAGCTGAACATGAAGGATGCGGCGACGAAGATCCAGAGCGACGAGCTGATCCTTTCCAGGCTCAGGGACATTATCTTCCTGATTCTCAGCTCCAAGAGTTACGAAGACCTCAGGAGCATCACCGGCAAGTTGACGCTCAAAGAGGAGATCGTGGCCAAGTCCAACGAAGTGCTCTCCCCGGTCTTCGGCAAGAACATCGTCTCCAACTGCTACTTCACCGATTTCGTGGTGCAGTGAGCCCCATGGATGAAAGAGAAAAGAAGATAGAAGACAATCCGGTCTTCCAGAAGGTGGCTCAGGAGTGGGAGAACTTCCTCGACCTTCCCCTCTTCGTGGAGGCTGAGCTCGGCCGGAAGATGATCACCCTCAAAGACCTCTTGGAGCTTAACATCGGTTCCATCGTCGAGCTCAAGCAATCCGCCGGAGAGAGTCTGAACATCTTCGTGAACGGCTCCTTCCTCGGCAACGGCGAGGTGACGGTGATCGAGAACACCTTCGGCCTGAGAATCACGGAAATCTACGACCCCAGGAAGTTGTGAAACCCATGAACGGAACCCCGGCACCCGTCAGCCTGACCGCCTCTTCGCTGAAGATGATGGCGGCCCTCTTCTTTCTCTTGGGCCTCCTCTACCTCTTCTCCTACCTGCTCCGCCGTTTCTCCCCTCACGGCTCACCCCTGCTGGGACGCAACATGATCAAGCTCCACAGCCGCTACCCCTTGGGTGAGCGCAAATCCCTCTGCCTGGTTCAGGTCAAGGACGAGTTCCTCCTCCTGGGGCTGGGGAGGGAGAGCGTAACCCTCCTTACCAAGGTGGAGATGAACGAAGAGGAACGACGGCTCTTCGCCCCTCCCCCTCCTCCGGAACCCACCCTCTTCCTCTCCATGCTCAAAGAGAAACTCTCCTCCCGCCGAGGCCGCTCATGAAGCGCAGAGCCCTTCTCCTCCTCCTTCTCGTTCTCCTGGCCCTTCCCCTCTTCTCCCTTCCCGAACGCCCCTCCGTCACGCCTCCCACGGCACCCACCTCCTTCACCATCAACGTCAAGAACGCCGACAGCTGGTCTATACCCATCAAGATCGCCGTCCTTTTGACCTTCCTCTCCCTGCTCCCCACGATTCTCATCGTCCTGACCGCCTTCACGCGGATCGTCATCTCCTTCCACTTCC
This sequence comes from Acidobacteriota bacterium, assembly GCA_023621955.1. GTDB lineage: Bacteria > Acidobacteriota > Aminicenantia > JAMOAD01 > JAMOAD01 > JAMOAD01. Next base: position 697 of record JAMOAD010000107.1, on the reverse strand, counting down.
TCAGACAGGCCATGGGTTCAGGCGAGACACCACCCAACCAGGTCATCGTCGGCCTCTCCCTCTTCCTCACCCTCTTCGTCATGACGCCGACCTTCAACGCCATCTACCAAGAGGCCTACGTCCCCTACGAGCAGGGGAAGATCAACGAAACCGAGGCCCTGAACAAGGCGGCGGGCCCTCTTAAAACCTTCATGCTCGGCCAGACCCGGGAAAAAGATCTGGAGTTCATGATTAACCTCTCCAAGTCGCCTCGCGTTCATGATTAACCTCTCCAAGTCGCCTCGCCCAAAGAACCGCTCCGAGGTCGGGTTGACGGTTTTGATCCCCTCCTTCATCCTGAGCGAGATCAAGACCGGCTTCGAGATCGGCTTCCTGATCTACATCCCCTTCCTCATCATCGATATTGTGGTGGCGTCGATTCTCGTCTCCTTGGGGATGGTCTTTCTCCCCCCTGTGATGGTCTCCCTTCCCTTCAAGGTGATTCTCTTCATCATCGCCGATGGGTGGACCCTGCTGATCGGCGCTCTTGTCAAGAGTTTCGGAGGTTAACGACATGAGTGAAGCCCTGATCGTCTCTATCGCCAGAGAAGCCATCTGGACGGCTATCCAGGTCGCCGCCCCCGTCATGTTGGTCTCCCTCGTCGTCGGCCTCTTCATCAGCGTCTTTCAGGCGGCCACGTCGATCTCCGATTCGACG
>JAMOAD010000248.1 GCA_023621955.1 Acidobacteriota bacterium | reverse complement strand
CTTTGGCTGACGTTGACAGGAAGGTGGTTTTCGATTATCTTTTTCTCATGCTGGTATCCAAGATTGAAATTCCTGAAGCCAAACTTTTCCGCCGCGGCAAGGTTCGTGACGTCTTCGACCTTGGGGAGAATCTCCTCCTCGTTTCCACAGACCGCCTATCGGCTTTCGACTACGTCCTTCCCTCCCTGATCCCCTGCAAGGGGACCGTCCTCAACAGCCTGGCCCTCTTCTGGTTCAACCGTTTCTCCCGGGAGTTTCCCAACCACGTGGTGACAGGCGATGTGGACCTCTACCCAGCCCCCTTCAGGGACCACAAGGATCTTCTCCGGGGACGTTCGGTCTTGGTGCGCAAGCTGAAACCCCTACCCTTCGAAATCATTGTCCGGGGCTACATCTCCGGTTCCGGATGGAACTCCTACAGGGAGAACGGGACCATCTCGGGGATCTCCGTTCCCCCTGGAATGACCGAGAGCGAGGCTTTCCCGCAACCGCTCTTCACACCTACTACCAAAGCCGACGAAGGCCACGACGAACCTACAACCTACGAGGCTTTGGTGGAAGCCATTGGCGCGAAGAGAGCCTCAAGGATCAGAGAGACGGCGCTGGAGCTCTACCGGCAGGCGAGAGTCTACGCCGAAGAGAAAGGAATCATCCTGGCGGACACGAAGTTCGAGATGGCTTTCGATGGGGATGAACCGATTCTGGTGGACGAGATCTTCACCCCCGACTCATCCCGCTTCTGGAAGCGGGACGGATACAAGGCGGGACGGGGCCAAGAGAGTCTGGACAAACAGTATGTCCGCAACTACCTCCTCTCCTCTTCCTGGGATAGGAAGAGCCCTCCCCCACCCCTTCCCGACAGTGTCGTTAAGGAGACTTCCCGCATCTACCAGAGCATCTTTAAGACCCTCACCGGCTCCGATCCGGGCTGCTGATTCATGTCCGGGTTCGACCTCTTCCTGGCAGGGCTTCTCCTTGTCTTCACGATCACCGGAGCCTGGTGCGGCCTGATCTCCTCCCTGATCTCCATCTTTTCCGCCCTGGTCGGTTGGATCGCCGCCTTCCGCTTCGGAGAGCAGTTCTCCTCCCACCTCCCCTTTCAACCCCCCGTTTCCAAGACGATCGCCTTTCTCTTGATCTTCTTCGCGATTCTCTTCCTGGGCAAGGTTCTGGCCGCCTTCATGACCAAGGTCCTCTTCGGCCACCTGAAGCTGCTCAATAGGTTTCTGGGAGGAGTCTTCGGCTTCCTGGAAGGGTTCGCCTTCTCTTTCGCCCTCCTCTACGTTCTGGTGGTCTTTGTGGGAAACCGGAACATCCTTAAAGGGGATTCTCTTTCCCGCATGATCTATGAGGGAGGCTCGAGAGTGGTCTCCCTCATCGGTTCATCCAACCTCTTCGAGGCAAACCCCACCCATGGACCTTCAACTGCGAATCGGTGAACTCTCGAGGTTCGCCCTCGAGAACAACCTCTCCCTGAGAGACCTTGTTCAAGCCCTGGAACGTCGTCTCCTGGAGGAGGCGCTCCAGAAGGTCAACTACAACCAAACCCAGGCCGCGGCACTCCTGGGAATCCACCGCAACACCCTCCGGCAAAAGGTCAAGGATTACAGAATCGAGGAACCTTCGGGCTTCTCCCTCACCTGAAAGCGATCACACTGATCTCGACCTCCGCTCCCTTGGGCAAACCGGCGACCTGAATGACCTCTCTGGCCGGAAAGGGTTCGTGAAAATGCTTCCTGTACTCTTCGTTCAAAGCGGCAAAGAGAGACATGTCTTGCACAAAAACCGTCACCTTCAAGATTTTATCCAGAGAAGAGTCCGCCGCCTCAAGGATGGCTTGGATGTTTCGAAAGATGACGCGGACCTCTTTCGCGATGTCACCGCTGATCAGGGCCCCGGTCTCCATGTCGATAGGAAGCTGACCGGAAACGAAGAGAAGATGATCCAGAAGAACGGCCTGAGAATAAGGGCCGATGGCTGCGGGAGCCGAGAGGGTGAAGACCGCTTTTTTATCCATTTTTTAAATCCTCCTAAGTATGTTCACAATCATCGGTTCAGACGAAGAGCACCCCGCCGTACCCCACTACCCCCGTGTAGTCTCCGGTGATCTCTCCAGAGGTTTGGTAGAGAACGGTCTCTCCCTTCGTCGCGCCCATCTCCTTGAGAGCCGCCAAGGCGGTGACAACCGGGGAGAGGCCGCACATGGTGGTGTGCATCTCTTTCACGACTCGCCATAGCCCTTCCGCATCGAGGTTCTCTATCGCCTCCAAAGCCGCACGGTCTTTGCTGACCGCCTCCCCTTGGGGAACGTAGTGGCTGAAGTCCGTAGAGACGATCAGGGCGACCCGTTCGCCCTCTTCGCGGAGGATCTTCCCGATCCCCTGGCCGACGAGAAGCAACTCCCTCTGGTCGTAACTCCCTACGACGAGGGCGACCAACGAGAGAGAGCGGTTACGGTATTGGAGGAAGGGAAGCTGTACCTCCAGAGAGTGCTCCTCCCTGTGGGCCTCTTCGTCCTCCCTCAGGTAAGGGACGTAGAGAAGGAGACGTTCCTGGAGAGTCCTGTTCACCGGACACTCCCCTAGAGGCGTCCTCCAGGCGGACGCCTGAGAGAGAGAGAAGGGAGAGCCCATCCCGGTATGGTTTGTGCCCAGAAGAAGAACCGTCGAGGGAACCTCCAGCCGCGCGTAGACCTCACCGGCCACGCCTCCGGAGTAGACGTATCCCGCGTGGGGGACAAGGGCACCTAGAGCCTCGGGACGGACAGAGACCGTGGTAGGAACCTTGGACTGAAGAAGAGCGCGTAACTTCTCTGGACTTCCTGGGTAGAACCGGTCTGCCACGAAAGGTTGTCGAACCATGGTTGCCTCCACAGTTTCGAAATCAAGCGCCAAAGAGAGGCAGAAGGGCTTTCACGGCCTCGCTCCATCCATCGCTTCCGGAGGAGTTCGTTCGAAGCGCCCTTGCCGCTCCCTTCAAGAGCCTCTCGTCCACTTCCCCGTCCGGTCGTGAGACAATCACGGGGAGATCGGCCATATTGAGCATCTCGAGATCGTTTCCGCTGTCCCCTAGGGCCACCAACCAGATCTCCCCCCGGACAAGCCCCAACGTCGTAAAGAGGAGGGAGAGGGCCTTGGCTTTGTCGTAATCCCCTGTGAGGTGGTAAAAGCGGTTCCCCCGCTGGACCCTGTAGCCGCGGTAGGAGAACTCTTCGCTCAGAAGGGCCTCGTACTCATCGCTCCGGTTGAGGGTAAAGAAGGGGATGTCGTGTTCCCTCTGCTTGGTCAGAGAGAGAACGTCCACCGGAATCTCCAGGAGCGAGGAGAGTTCCTCAAGGGGAAGAGAGTCCAGGGTCAGAAGGGGAAGGGCGTTCTTCTCCCTGACCTCTTGAAAGGCTGTCAGGAGTTTTTCCCGGGAAGGACCTAGCCTCTGGACACGGTAAACCCCACGCTTCTCAGCCTCCAGAACGATGTTGCGGCTTTTTAGAAAGCTCTCGGAGTAGTAGACTGCAGCCCCGTTCTCAACGATGAAGGGATCGTCCAGACCGTATCTTTTTTGAAGGGTGAGGGCCTCGACCGCCGGTTTTGAGGTGGCGAAGACGACCGGGACCCCGGCCCTCCTGAGCTCCGGCAGAAGGGCGGCGCTCCTTTCGCCCTTAAAATCTTCCAGGTTCAGGAAAGTCCCATCCAGGTCCGTGGCAATCCAAATCGATGGCCTCATAAGAAGAGTTTAATGAAAAAGGGTCGGAAAGTCAAACATCCCCGCTTCTGAAGGGCTTTGGACTTTTTATCTCCATCGGTTATAATGGGAGTCAATTCTCTCTTAGGAGGAGACGATGAAAAAGTTTCTGCTGGTAGCCTCGCTGATAATGGCTTTCACCGTGGCCATGAGCGCCGACGTCTACATCAAGACGAAGAACCATACCGATGCGATCAAGATGATGGGGAAAGAGAACCCCGCCAAGGATGAGATCTCCGAGCAATGGCTCGGCGAAGGGCGGATGGTCAGCATTACCAAGGGGAACGTTGTGATTATGGACGTCAACAAGATGAAGATGTTCATGGTTGACCATGCCAAGAAGAGCTACATAGAGACGGCTCTTCCTCTGGACTTCTCCAAGCTCTTCCCGCCGGAGATCGCCGCGATGATGGGTCAGATGAAGATCACCGTGGACGTGAAGGCCAACGGGTTGGCCCAGAAGGTCAACGGTTTCAACGCCAAGGGCTACGATGTCACCATGACCATGATGGGAATGCCTATTCAGATGAAGGTCTGGGCCTCCACGGAGGTTCCTTTCAAGTGGCAGGGCTACCAGGAGAAACTCCTCTCCCAGCTTCTCCGCCTGCAGATGCAGATCGACGAGGCCGGCGTCAAAGAGATGAGTGAAATCCAGGGTTTCTGGGTCGCCTCTGAGACCAAGGCCGGAGGGATGATCTCCTCCCGAAGCGACGTGGTTGAGATCTCTCAGAAAGCCGCTCCCGCCGGGATCTACGATGTTC
>JAMOAD010000366.1 GCA_023621955.1 Acidobacteriota bacterium | reverse complement strand
TTCTGAAGGAGCCTCTCCCAGAAGACGGCGCCTCCGGCGAAGAGGACGGGGTAGGCCGGGGCCAGGTAGTAGGTCTTGGAGTTCTGAAGGTTGAAGATCAGGTAGGTCAGCAAGTAGATCAAGCCGAAGAGCCTGAACCTCTTCCCCTGGGGATGGAAGAGGAAGTAGCCGAGACCTGCGGTCCAGATCAGGAGGGTGTTGGGGTTGTTGTAGAGAATCTGCTCCCTCAGGAAGACCAGGGGCGGGAGAACGGCGATCTTGTTAGCCCCGGCGTTCCTCATGAACTCCAGCAGGGGCCATTGGTGGGCGAAGTTCCAAAGGATGTAGGGGAGAAAGATCAGAAGCGCCAGGAGACCGCCGATCCAGAGGAAGGGGCTCTTCAGATGAACCCTGAGCTCGGGGAGAAGGAGGAGGCAGAGCGCCGTTCCCAGGAGGAGAAAGAGCAGGGAGATCTTGTTCTGTAGTCCCAAGCCTGCGACGGTTCCGAAGAGAAGCCAGAGCCTGGGGTTTGCGCCCTTGACAATCTTGACGAGCAGGAGGAAGCAGGCCATCCAGAAGAGGTGGTCCAGGGAGTTCATGCTGTAGTTGTGGAAGAGGAAGAGGTTCCCTATCACCCCGGAGGCGGCGGCACAGCTCAGGGCCAGGGAAAAACGTTTTCCCCCCAGCTCCTTGGCGAGAAGGCCGGTGCCGACGACCAACAAGGAGGCGCTGATGACGGGCAGGAGCCGAAGGGCCGGGAGGGAGTCGCCGAAGAGGAAGCGGATCCCTCTCAAGACCACCATGGCCAAGGCGGGGTGGTCGACGTATCCGAAGGCCAAGTGGTTGCTACAGGAGATGTAGTAGAGTTCATCGCGGAAATAGCCGTACCCGTCAATGCAGATCAGGTGGAGAAGGAGGTTCGTCGCGGCGAAGAACAGCACCACCATGGCGTCCGAACGCAGAACTCCGGAGACTCTCTCCCTTAACGTCGGGCAGACCTTTTCGTTCATCTCTTCTCCTTGAAAGGGAATTCTCCTTCACAGACGTTGATCCGCCCGAAAAGTTCCTGTAACCGGCCGAAGCCGGGACGCGCTACGGTTTTCCTGAACCTGGGTGGGGTGACTCTCTTCGCGAGGGAAGGGGGCGGCCGGTCGGAAACGACCGGCCGCCCTCCCTGTTCTATGGTCTTAACGTTTGGAGTAGGGAGGCTTGCCGGGGAAGGTGAAGGGATCCTCTTGAATCTGTTTCTTGAGGAGTTCGATGGCTGTTTCCAGTTGCTTGTCCACTCCGGCGAGCTCGGACTCCGGGTCGTTCTCCACCAGGACGTCCGGGTCGGCACCGTGGTTTTCCACGAGCCATTTGCCCTCTCTGTTGTAGAAGGAGTTGTTGCTCTGTTCCACGAACCCGTTGTCCATGGTGATCTGGGAGTTGACGATCCCCACGAGGCCGCCCCAGGAGGGGACACCGACGACGGTTCCGAGCTTACGGGCCTTGAAGTGCTCCACGAAAGCCTCTCCGTCGGAGCCGTTCCTCTCGTTGGAGAGCACCGCGTACTTGCCGTTGCTGACGCTCCCGGGGTAACGGAAGGGTTCCATCTCCTTGAGGCAGTTGTAGGCCACCATCTTGCGCTCCAGCTTATCGATCATGAAGTACTCGGTCCAGCCGCCGCCGTTTCCGCGCACATCGATGACCAGCCCGTCCTTGTAGCGGAAGGCCCGCCAATACTTGTCAAACTGGGCGATGTTCCCGTCGGACATGGCGGTGATGTGCATGTAGCCGATGCGGCCGTCGCTGGCCTTGAGAACCTTGGCGATGTTGTCGGCGATCCAACGCTCGTAACGGAGCTCGGATTCGCTCCTCAGAGGCTCCACTGTGTAGGACTTGGCGTTCAGGGGCGAGGGCTTCGAGTTGACGGTGACCACCACCTTCTGCCCCTTGACGACCTGGAGGAAGGAGTAGGGGTCATCGGTGGTCTTGACGGGGTGTCCGTCGATGGCGATCAGGTAGTCTCCCTCTTTCAATTCGATCTCCGGGGAGACCAGGGGCGCCTTGAGGTTCCGGTTGTACTCGGTGGGACCGAAGAGCCTCTTGAACCTGTAGTACCCCGAAGGGTCGGCGGCCATTTCGGCGCCCAGGAGTCCCGTGAAGACGGGGTTGTCGACCCTGAGGGAGGGGGCGAAGTCACCGCCTCCGACGTAGGTATGGGAGACGCAGAGCTCGCCGACCATCTGGGAGAGGAGCCAGTTGAGGTCGGAGCGGGAGGTGAGGGAGGGGAGCCAGGCGCGGAACTTGTCGCCTATGGCCTTCCAGTCGTTGCCGTGCATCTGCGGATCGTAGAAGAAGTTCCGGTACCAACGCCAGGTGTCTTCGAAGATTTGCTTCCACTCCTCTCGTGGAACAACGGTGTAGCGCAGGCCTCCCAGGTCGAGGGGGGAGCCGGGTTCCTTCTGGGCGAAGCTTTTGCCCAGGGGGTTGGTGTAGTACCCCTTCTCCCTCTGGACCAGGAGGCTTTCGCCGTCTCCGGAAAGCCTCCAGTCGGCGATCTTCTCGGAGAGGACGCTCTCCCTCTGGGAGGCGGTATCGTAGATGTGGAGGTCCCACTTCTCCCTTCCCTTAGGCTTGAAGAGCTCTTCCTGTTCGCCGTCCAGGTAGGAGGGGACCGAGGCCCAGGTGACGGTTCCCTTCCCGGCCTTCAGGTAGAAATAGTTCCCCGCCGGGACCGGGAGGGGGAAGATTCGGTCGTTGAGCCCCTCCAGATCGATACGGAAGGGTTTCTTGGCGGAATCCGGGGCGAAGGCCTTCTCCCCTTTGCGCAGTTGAAGGGCCATCACCTGTACCGGGTTGGGGATGACGTGGTTGTCCTCGAAGAGGTCCAGCTGGGTCTCGAAGTTTCTGTAGGAGAGGAAGTAGAGGCACTCTCCGTTCTTGTCGAAAGAGGGGTTGAGGGAGTCGTAGAAGTCGGTGGTGACCGGGGTGCTCTTTCCCGTCTCCAGGCTGTAGAGGAAGATTTGGTTGTTCCTGTTGAACTGGACCGTGGAGTAGGCGATCCAGCGGCTGTCGGGCGACCAGGTGTAGTCGCTGACCTCCCAGTAGAACTCGTCGTTCTTGAGCTGTCTCGAAGAGGCGACCAGGGTCATCTTCTTGGTCATGATGTCCAGGACGAAGAGGTTGAACTCCTTGGTGCCGAAGAGAAGCTTCTTCCCGTCCGGCGACCACTCCACGTGGTAGGGGGTGGTCTTCATCTCCGTGGTTAGGAGGCTCTCTTGGCCGCCGTCGACTCTTCTCAGGGCGAGCTGGTAGTCTCCGGTGCGGTCGGTGAAGTAGGCGACGGTGGTCCCGTCCGGGGAGAGAACCGGGTACCTCTCCCGGATGCCGGGGGTGCAGGTCAGGTTCTTCGCCTCGCCGCTCTTCTCCTTGGCGACGATGAAGATGTCCCCTCTGGCCTCGAAGAGGGCGCCTTCACCCTTCCAGAGGGGGGAGAAGGAGTGGATGAACTCCTTGGGGTTGATGGTTCGGGTCGCCAGCTTCCACCCGTCGGTAGGAATGTTCACGGTGATCTTCCGGTAGGTGTTGGCGGGGGTCTCCATGACGTAGAGGGTTCCTGCCTGGAGGAAGACGATCCGCTGGCCGTCGGTGGAGGGCATCTGGACGTCGAACCCCGTGAACTGGGTGATCTGCTTCGTCGCCTTGGTGGAGGGATCCAGGGTGTAGAGGTTGGTGATTCCCTCTTTCTCCCTGTCCGAGAGGAAGTAGACGGTCTCTCCGATCCACATGGGGTAGGCGTTCTTGCCGACGTAGTCGGTCAGGGGGGTGAACTTCTTGGACGGGAAGTCGTAGAGGAGGATGTTCTGGTACCTCCCCCCCTTGTACCTCTTCCAATAGTACTCCTCGATCCCCTTGGGGCTGTAGGCCATCTTCGAGCCGTCGCCGGAGATTGAGAGCTGCACGCCTCGGGGGACAGGCAGGGGCTCCGGGGAGCCTCCCTCCAGGGAGACGGAGTAGAGCCTCTCGGTGGGGCGGAAGGTGTTCTCGTAGTCCGAGCGGAAGAGAACCCTCTTCCCATCGGGAGTCCAGCCGAGGACTTGGCAATACCCCCGCCAGGTCAGCCTCTTGGGGGTTCCTCCGCCGGAGGGCATCAGGTAGACGTTGACGCCTTGGTCGTAATTTCCGGAGAAGGCGATCCACTTCCCGTCGGGGGAGAACTTCGGGGAGAACTCCATCCCGGGGTGGGAGGTGATTCGAAGGGCGGGAGAGCCGTCCAGGCCGGCTGTCCAGAGGTCACCCTCGTAGGTGAAGACCAACCGGTCGCCCCGGATATCGGGGTATTGGACGAAACGGGTCTCCTGGGCGGTGAGGGAGAGAAAGGACACCAACAACAGGGAGAAAAAGACAACCTTTGTTTTCATCGGGCCTCCAAACCAAGAGTTGTGGGGTTATAAGAGTCTTACGCCGGAGAGTCCGGAAGGTTCCAGAGAAGAGAGTCAAAGGATGAGGATTCCGCCGAAGCGCAGGGAGGCCCAGAGAACCTTG
>JAMOAD010000108.1 GCA_023621955.1 Acidobacteriota bacterium | reverse complement strand
TCTTGTCGCCCGGTTGGCGAGCCAGGGGCATGTGGTTCGTGCAACCCTAAGGACAAAAGAGGCGGGTCCGTTCATACCAAAGGAGACGGAAACTCTCCTAATTGACACAGTTGGCGCGTCAACGGAGTGGAGTAAGGCTTTGGCTGGAGTAGAAACGGTCTATCACTTGGCGGCGAGAGTCCACGTGATGAGAGAAAGAAGCAGTGATCCGCTGGAGCTCTACCGTGAGGTGAATGTGGCCGGCACCCTTCGTCTGGCTCGTCAGGCAGCCAATGCTGGCGTTCGACGGCTAGTTTTTCTTAGCTCTGTAAAGGTTCATGGGGAAGAGACCGATGTCCCTTATCAAGAAGATTCTCCCTTGGTTACTAAGTATCCTTACGGAGTAAGCAAGCTGGAGGCAGAGGAGGCACTGATCCGAATTGGCCGTGAATCCGGCCTGGCGATCGTGATTCTTCGCCCACCGCTGGTTTACGGACCGGGGGTGAAGGCAAACTTTTTGAAGTTAATGCGGTGGGTTGCTAAGGGCTGGCCTCTGCCCTTGGGCAAGACGAGCAACTTAAGAACTTTACTCTTCGTTGGTAACTTGGTTGATGCTCTCATTCGTTGTGCGGATCTTCCGCCGGGGAGTGAGCGTATTTACCTTGTCGGTGACAAGGAAGAACTTTCTACCACAGAGCTTATCTGCTGCCTAGCTTCAGCTCTCGGAGTTCCTGTACGACTCTTTCCGATTCCGTCGAACCTGCTACTTTTAGCTGGCAGGTTGACTGGGCATCAAGCCGCCGTCGCACGCCTGGTCGGATCACTGCGCGTCGATTCAACGCGCATACGAAGTGAACTAACATGGGTTCCCCCCTTTTCCTTGGAAGAGGGGTTAGCCAAGACGGTTCGTTGGTTCCGTAGTGGTAACGCCTTCGTGGAGCGGCGGCCGTGATTTCTATGCTTTCTGTACAGAGGTTTACGGTAATAGTTTTCGGAGTTGCTGGCTTGTTGCTCGGTCTGACAGGCGGGGGCTTGGTTGCAAGGCTAGGAAGTTGCTTGGGGTTGCTCGATCAACCTGGTCCCCGAAGTTCTCATCAGGTTTCTACTCCCAAGGGAGGCGGAGTCGGTCTTCTTTTCGCCTTTATTTTGGGAGCTTTGTGTAGTGGTTTTCCTGTGCTTCTTTGGTCGCCTGCTGTTGTCCTCTCACTGGTAAGCATGCTCGGGGATCGTGTCGAGATTCCACCATGGATTCGCTTACTTGTACAATTGGCAGCTGCCGGGACTGTTGTGTCTTGGATTCTCCTTCATGGTAAAGGGGTGCAGGGGCTGTTCCCGCCCTTAACCGTCCTGCTTCTGCTTATTGGCACAGCAGTCTTTGTAGCTGGTACCGCCAACGTCTACAACTTTATGGACGGTATCGACGGCCTAGCAGGGATAACAGGAGTTCTGGCCTTCGGCCTCCTGGCGCTTACCGGTGGACTCCGAGGTGAGGCCAACGCCTGGGTGGTACTGGCCGTGGCCCTCTCCGCCGGGTGCGCCGGCTTTCTCCCTTGGAATTTTCCCCGGGCCCGGGTGTTTATGGGCGATGTCGGCAGTGTCCTGCTCGGCTTCGTGTTCGCCCTCTATGCCGTGGCCTGGTCGCGGACTTTAGCGGACTTTTTGCTCTTCGCTTCTTTCCTCTTCCCTTTCTACCTCGACGAGGCAGTGACTCTTGTCCCGCGTCTGCGGGAAGGAAACTCTCTGACTCGTCCCCACCGCCGCCACGTGTACCAGATTCTGGTCAACCAGATGGGCATTCCCCACTGGCGGATCTCTCTCCTGTACGGGACGGTTCAGCTGATTGTAGCCCTGGGAAGCCTCTGCTTCCGGTTCTGGGGCTGGCAGGCCGAAGCTTTGTGGTTGGCCGCGATGTGCGGGCTCGGAGTCGGCTTAGCTACTTGGGTTCGCCGGCGGGAGTGTTGAGAGCGTTCCTGTAGAAGGGTGGCCTATGGGAGTGGACCATCGACGATAAGGGCTGAATACTTGCACCACTGCTCCTCTACCCCCTGATTCGAAGAAGCCTCCGATTCGTCCTGGAAAGCAGGCATAAACCGAGAGAGAAGAAAGGGCTTTTTGCCTTGTCATGAACGATTTTTCTTCTAGTGTCAAAAGGGATTTAATGTTATGATCGAACAAAAGGAGGGGAAAACGAAGAAGTCTTTTGAACGCCTTTTGGCGCCGACCAAGACCAAGCGGCGTTTCTTTTTCCTTCTTGTCGATCTGCTTCTGCTGACGTTCTGTTACTACTTCTCCATCTACCTCCGCTTCGGTTTTACCTTTCCGGAGTTTCTCCGCCCCTCGGCTTCGGCCTGGTACATCCTGACCATCGCTCTTCAGATTGCCTTCTTGGCCTTCTTCGGCCTCTACAACATCAGTTGGCGCTTCGTGGGGGTGACGGAGATGGCCAACATCCTGAAGGCCGGCGCTTTGTCCCTGGCGGTTCTCTATTTCCTCAACGTCCCCTCCAGTTTGACCCTCTTCGCGGGAGGGAACCTTCCCCGGGGGGTGATGCTCATCGACGGCTTCCTCTCCATGGCCCTCATCGGGCTCTTCCGGGCCTCCAAGAGGCTCTACTATGAGCTTGTCTCCCGCAAGAGGATCGGGAAGCCCACACTGGTGATCGGCGTGGACTTCAAGACCGAGAGGCTCGTCCAGGAGCTGAGGTTCACCAGGAGCGGGTTGTACCCTGTGGTGCTCATGGATTCCAGCCCCCTGCGGCAGGGGACCCTCATCCATGGGATCAAGGTCTACCCCATGGACCTGAACGCCCTCTACCCGTTGATCAAGGAGAACCGAATCGAGGCGGCCCTGATCAACCTGCCCAACGCCTCCCACAAGGAGATCCGCAAGATCTTCGACAGGCTCAAGGAGGCGGGGGTGGAGGAGATCCGGATCGTTCCCCGTCTCGAGGAGTGGAGCGAAGAGGTCTCCCAGATCCGTAAGATCGACATCGAGGACCTCCTCTCCCGGGAGAGCGTCAAGGTGGAGAACCAGAAGATTCAGGCCTACCTGGAAGGGAGACGGGTCCTCGTGACCGGGGCGGCGGGGAGCATCGGCTCCGAGATCTTCCGGCGACTTCTTCCCTTCCACCCCGCCAAGATCATCGCCCTGGACATCGACGAGACCGAGGTCTTCTACCTTCAGCAACGTCTTCGGGTCACCTCCCAGGAGCGGGAACGGATCGTCTTCGTGGTCGGGGATGTCCGGTACAGGAAGAAGATGGAGAGAATCTTCGAGACCTACCGCCCCCAGGTCGTCTTCCACGCCGCCGCCTACAAGCATGTCCCTCTCATGGAGAGCTTCCCCGAGGAGGCGGTGGAGACAAACGTCCTCGGCACGAACCTTCTGGCGAACCTGGCGGTTCAGTACGGGACGGAGACCTTCGTGAACATCTCGACCGACAAGGCTGTCAACCCCACCTCCGTGATGGGGGCGACCAAGAGGCTTGCGGAGGGGATCTGCTCCTCCTTCAACGGGAACACCCCGACCCGCTTCGTCTCCGTCCGCTTCGGCAATGTCCTGGGGAGCCGGGGCTCCGTGGTCCCCCTCTTCCTGGAGCAGATCAGGTCCGGCGGACCCCTGACGGTCACCCACCCCGGCGTGCAGAGGTACTTCATGTCCATCCCCGAGGCGGTGCTTCTGGTCTTTCAGGCCGCCTCCATGGGGAAGGGCGGAGAGGTCTTCGTCCTCGACATGGGAGAGCCTGTGAAGATCCTGGACTTGGCGGAGAACCTGATCCGGCTCAACGGGATGGTCCCCTACAAGGACGTGGAGATCGTCTTCTCCGGTTTGAGGCCGGGAGAGAAGCTCTTCGAGGAGCTCCTCACCGCCGAGGAGGGGACCGATGTGACGACCCACTCCAAGATCTTCGTCGCCTTGGCCCCCTCCTCTCTCTCCAAGGAGAGCGCGGGAACCATGGTCAGCGAGGTGGAGGAGACCCTGGAGAGGGCTTCGGATCTGAGGCCCCTCCTCCGCAGATGGGTTCCCAACTACAGGGAAGGGGGCGAAAACAGCTTTTGAAGAAGAGCTCCCGCCTCTCGCCCCTCCTTCTGATCTCCGTCATCCTCTTGGGCCTCTCCTTCGTCTTCCTGGTCCCCCCCTTCCAGAACCCCGACGAGGTGAAACACCTGGGAGGGTGCCTTTTCTGGGCCTTGCCCGAACAGAAGAGCCCCGAGATGATCGCCTTCTGGGAGGCACGGGTCGTGGAGGACATGAAGGAGAGCCGGTGGTTCCGCTTTGTCGGGATGGGGGAGGCGCCGGCCCGGATGAAGAGAGTCTCCCAACTCCCTTCCTACTACTACTCATACCTTCAGGTCTTAGACAACCGGAACACACTTTACCACAGGGTAGGGGGGGGGCTCCTGCGGCTCTTCACCCTGGACCACAGGCCCCTGACCTTTCTCTACATCCTCCGACTCTCCTCCTGGCTCTTCCTCTCCCTGGCGACGACCCTCTACTGGCTCTGGTGCCGGAGGAGGGAGGAGGGACTCTTCCTCTTCCTCGG
>JAMOAD010000259.1 GCA_023621955.1 Acidobacteriota bacterium | reverse complement strand
TCTCACCGGGAACCGGAAGGGAGAGAATCTCGTCGCAGAGCTCCTCGCGCCTCTTGGTCTCCTCGGCGCGAATCTCCTTCTCCCGATAGAGTGACTCGAGCCTCTCCTTCTCGCTCCCCCGCACCAGGACCACCAGAGTCTCGGCCAGACGGCGCAAGACCCGGTCCACCGCCTCCGCGGAGTAGCCTCCCAAGAGGGCGGCCGCCAGAGGGCCGATCCCCTGCAGAACCGCGGAATCCTCCCCCGCCGCCGCCCCTCCCTTGACGAAGAGGGCCAGAAGAGTGCCGGCCACGACTCCCAGCCAGAGTCGGCTCCAGTAGGTGGTCTCGTAGCGGGGGTCGAAGGTGCGGGCCACGACGTACCTGTTGGCGGTGAAGAGGGCGGAGAAGGAGGAGCCCAGGAGGGCCGCCAGGAAGAGCGGCACCACCTCCCTCACCCCCCGACACCATGGGGGAAGGAGGAGAGAGCGGAGGAGAAGGCAGAGGAGGAAGAGGCCCAGGGCGACGAGGCAGATCGCGGAGAGTCTCTTGAGAATGGCCACCTCCCGAATCCGCCCGCTCAGGGATCCTCCCCTGGTCGCCTCCAGCGTCAAGGGAGTCGCCGGGGCGACACGTTGGGCGAGGATCCTGTGGAGTCTGGTCAGCTCCTCCAGCGTAATCTCCCCCTCCATTTTTCCCCAGAGTCGCTCCCCCTCCCCGGGAAACTCCAACCCCGTCTCCAGGGCGTAGCGCCCCATCACCTCCGTCTGCCTCCGCACCTCTTCCAGCAGAGACGGAGTCCCTGAGCTCTTCACGGTCATCGCTCCTCCTGAAGGTAGGTCTCCGAGATTCTTCTCCTCTCTTCGAGAAAGGCCTTCATCTCCTGGTTCTCCTCGGCCCGGGAGAAGATGAGGGAGAGGAGGGAGTCCCTCTCCCGACCCCACCACCCGGCGGAGGAGGCGGGGTGTCTGTACTCCATCTCCTCCCAGAGGGTCAGGGCCTCCAGGGGCCTCTCTTCGGCCAATGAGAAGATCCGGGCCATCCTGACGTAAGGGTTGCGGGGCCACCGCTTCTCCAGAAGACTCAGGGTCTTGTCGAACCCCTTGTGGATGCTCATCCTGTACTCTTTGGGGTAGTTCATCCCCAGCGTCGCCTTCATGGCCCCGTACCAGAAGGGGACCACCCTCTCCAGGGCGCCCTCCTCGCCCTCCACCAGGGGCGCGTTCAGAACCTGGTTGTAGACCTCCCACCCCGCCGCGGGATCCGGCGAGAGGGCCAGCATGTCCGCCCTTCCCAGGCGGATCTCCCTCTCCATCCAGGGTGGGGCGTCGGCGTGTTCTCCCACCGAAGAGAGAGTGGAGAGGGCCTTCCGGACCTCTTCGCTTTCCTCGGAGGAGCCCCAGAGGCCCCTCTCCCTGGCCAGATGGATCCGGGCCCGGGCGCCGATGATCCGCCCCTGATCGGCGATCAGGGGCTCCTTTCCCGCCTTGGCGATCAGTTCATCGACACAGTAGGTCCTGGACGGCATCCGACAGAGAACCTCCTCCCAACGTCCCCGATCGTACCTCTCCTTGAGACCTTGGAGCCGGGAGGAGAGGGAGAGGCAACCGCTCAGGCCGAGTAGAAGCAGAAGGGCGAGAGCCCCCAGGGATCTCATGGCTTCACCCGGTAGGGGGAGGAGACATCCTTCCAGAGCCTTCTCCAATCCGCCTTTCCCATCTTGAGCCACTCCCGGAGGTTCTCTTTCAGAGTCCCCAGGAACTCCTTGTAGACCGCGCTCTCTCTCACCATGGTCACCCCCTCCCGAAGAGTCTCCTTCCAGACCTCTTGGCATAGGCTCTCCGTCTCATCCACCGGAAGAGCCTCCTCCAGCCTCTGACGGAAGAGGCGGTACTCCCCGTAGAGTGACCGGATCTCCCCATACTCCCCCCTCTCCCGAAAGGCCTTGAAGAAGAGGGCAGCCACAGGATCGTCGGAGAGGGCGCAGGCCAACGCCCCGGCCGTCTCGGCGGCCTCGCGCCGAGCCCGGTTGGCCCTGATCGGATCGGAAACGGCGGCCTCCCGGAGGAGGGCGTCGAAGTGCCCCCTCCCGGGCCCTCCTTCGAGAAAGAGTTTCGCCTCAGGCCAACTGGGAAGAACATCGGGAAGAGGCGCCATGAGAGGACGCCTCTTCACCGCCTCCTGGGCCTGGTCGAAGTTTCTGACCGCGTTGGCCACGAGGGAACCGGCCAGGGCGATCAACGGCGCCGGCCCCGGGAAGAAGAACCCTGCCACTTCGGCGAGGGAGCCGATCCGAGAGGGGGTGAACGTTTTCTTCAAAGCCTCCTGCCATCCCATCTTTCCTCCTCAGAGGAAGGCCTCCGTGTCGAGCCACTCGCTCTTGACAACGCTCCACCAATCCCCGGTCAGCCCCCGCAGTAGATAATCGTAAGGCAGCCACCCGAAGCCCGCCTCACCCCACTCCCCTCCCCAGGAGTTCTGGAAGAGGAAGGCTCCCTGGCTCTTACCGCCCTCCTCTCTGGGAATGGCCATCTTGTCGTCGTATCCGGCGGCCATCACCGCGTGCCCCCCTTCGAGACGGTCCCGGGAAGAGGGAAAGGGGACGCGCCCGCTCTCTTCGGCCTTGGAGAAAGAGCTGTAGACAGAGAAGCCAAAGACCAGCGGCAGGCCAGAGGCGAGGTGCTTCTTGATCTGCAGGAGCACGGCGTCGGGGGTCTCCTCCCGATCCACCCGGTAGTAGACGAGACTCTGGAAACTCTGTCCCATGGCGTAAAGAAAGGCCGGAGGCTCCTCATCGAAGGCTCCGATCTCGTAGGGCCAGTACTCTTCCGGGGGAAGGCCGAAGAGGGAGAGGGCCCCCACGGTGGTGCGCATGTAGCCGCCGGAATCCCCCTTCCAGTGGAGGAGCTTACGGGTGTTCTTGTAGAGGAAGAGCCGGGATCCGGGAAGGCTCTTTCCGAAGGCCCTCTTCGTGGAACACTCCACCAGGGCCGAAGCGGCGTTGGCGGTACAGGAACCCAACTCGCCCTGGTCCTTGACGGGTGAACAGAAATCGCGAAGGTCCGCCTTAAGCGGGGGTTTCTCGTTCTTCCCCCAAGAGGTTCTCAGAAGGAGCCGGGAGACAACCTCCCTGTAGGGGGTGTAGTCCCTCAGGTCCGGATGCTCCCTCAACCAGCCGAAACGGCGTTTGCCCACGGTTCCTCCTCGATCGGAGGAAGTTCTTCCCCGATCTTCAGATTCCCTTACAGCTGAGTATAGAATCTGTTGAATAAAGAAGCAAGTTTCTTCAGAAATTCTCTTCTTCCCAAACCCTTTCTCTCTCTTTCACGCCAAATCCTCTTGTTCCCAAGGCTTCGCGAGGATGCCGCGTCTCTTTCTCACCTCCCCTCGCCGCCGAGAATCGCCTTAGGGTCTGCCCCAACCGCCTTTTTTTTAGAAAAAAGTTCCCCGATCCGGTTCGGGGAAAAGCTCCGAATCCTCTCGAACCTTGCCCTAACCGCGTTTTTAGAGAAGAATAGGGGTAACCCAGAGAGGGGAGGAGAAGAATGAGAAGAGTGTTCATGATGGTCTTAGTTTTGATGGTGTCAGCGTCATTCGGCGGGGTCGGCCGCCTCTTGGAGGCGGGGGGCCTCTCGGGCCCTGGGGGCGTCGACCAGGAGCGCAAGCCCCCGGTTCCCCCCAAGAGGGTTCTGATCGTCTATTTTTCCCACTCCGGCAACACCCGGGAACTGGCCAACCAGATCCATCGAAACGTCGGAGGTGATCTCTTCGAAATCGTCACCGTCCAACCCTACCCCCGGGAGTACAAGGAGGTGCTCGCCGTCGCGAAGAGGGAGAGGGATTCCCAATTCCGTCCCAAGCTGTCGAAGAGGGTGAAGAACCTGGACGACTACGATCTGGTCTTCCTCGGCTACCCCAACTGGTACGGGACCCTACCGATGGCCCTCATGAGCTTTCTGGAGGAGAACGACCTCTCCGGGAAGACCATCGCCCCCTTCTGCACCCATGGAGGAGGCCGATGGGGAGAGAGCGTGGAAACGATCAAGCGGCTCTGCCCCCGCTCGACACTCCTGGAAGGCCTGGCCGTAGAGGGAGGTCTCGTGAAATCTTCCCAAGGGGATGTGGCCGATTGGCTTCGAAAGCTCGGAAGGCTCCGGGAATAGCCGCCTGAGGGGCGCCCTTCGTGGTAGAATAAACCTTGGAGGAGCGCCCCATGTGGATCAAAGACCTAGAGGATTGCCCGGAGTTTCTCGCCGGGGACAACACGATCCTTCGCGAACTCGTTCAGCCCCATAAGGTTCCCCTGGAACTACGTTACAGCCTCGCCCACGCCGTTCTCAAGCCGGGAAAGATCTCCCAACCTCACCGGTTGCGAACCTCGGAGCTCTACTACCTCCTGCAAGGCGAGGGTGAGATGAGCATCAACGGAGAGACCGCCCTGGTTCGACCGGGTCAGGCGGTTTACATCCCCCCCCACTCCACCCAGTTCATCCGCAACACCGGCACGGTGGACCTGGTCTTTCTCTGCATCGTCGATCCGGCCTGGAGGG
>JAMOAD010000352.1 GCA_023621955.1 Acidobacteriota bacterium | reverse complement strand
GCGGGCGAAAAGAGGGGGAAATCCTAGGCGTAAGGGGGGAAAGAGAAGAACAGAGAGCGGGGGAGAGGTCCGCCTGGGAGAGGATGCATAGCAGCAATCGCGTAAAGAGCCAGGAAACATGGTCTTGAAGGAGAGAGGGAAAGAAGGAAGGGGGCAGAGAAGCGTCGGCCGAGGTCGTTAGACCGGGGGGAGAAAGGGTCGCCATTAGCTGGAGGGAACATCCGGGAGAAGAGGATGTTGGAAGCGTCGGCGTAGGTTGGCGAAGACCGGAGAAGGGTGAGCCGGTGCTAGCCAGAGGGGACGTCTGGAAGGAGTGAGGGGCGAGAGAGAAGGGTTGAGAGGCGAAAGGGGAAGGGAAGAGGATTTAGGGAGTGTCCCTAACAGGTTCTAGTAGGTTTCAAGGAGAAAGGTAGGAGGAGGAAGCACGTAAGAGAGAGGAAATCCAGAAAAAGGGAGTGTCCCCAGTAAGAAAAGAAGGGGGAGGTTCTCATTATTTGAGAAGGTGGGGGAGGTATGCTGGAAGGGAAAGACTTGAAGAGAGGAGGTTGCTACCATGGACAAAATGGGAAGGGTTATTAAGAAAATCCTCTGGTCGCTGGTTTGGAAGGAGAGGGTTCCGTCGGTTCTCCCTGAGGAGGGAGAGAGCGGAGACCTGTTCTCCCTTCCTGAGGAGAGCGATGTCCTTCTCCCACTTCCTGAAGAGGAGTGGGAAGTGGTTCCCACGTAAAAGGGAGTGTCCCTAGTAAGGAAAGAGGCTCTCACCATGAGCAAGGGAAAGGCTAAATCTTCGAGATGTTGAACCTCAAGAGAAGACGGCTTCCGCTAAGGGATAAGGTGCCGAATTTCCCCGAAAAGTCCTTGAAGGTCAGGGAGTCTTCACTCTGAATCTCTTTTTTGAGGTAGGAATCGAGGTTGGCGATGAGGTTGTCAAAGGCCTTTTTAGCCTCTTGGGCGGAAGGGTAGGAGACGACGGCGAGAGTTTGAATCTCCCCCTTCTCTGGACCGGCGTAGTCGGCTAAGACCCCGAGGATCGTTCCCTTCTGGAGGAGAATGTCCCCATCTCCGAGAGTGATGATCGGCTGGAGACCCAAAGGCCCTCGGAAGAGGCGGGCCGTGCCGGCGAGAAAACCTGGTGGGAGAAGTTCGGCGAAGAGGTCTCTTCCTTTCTCGTCGGGGATGGAGGAGAGAGCCTCTGTGGCAAGGTTTATGAGCGCAGGAAAGAGGGCTTCCTTCCCTTCGGGGTTGTTGAAGAGGGCAAAGGTGCTCCCCTTGACCGCCATGATCTGGTAGCGGTCTCCGCTGTTCCTGGTCGGAAAGTCGGCTAGAGGAGTCTCTCGTCCGGCCTTGGCCAGGTAAATGCCTAAGGCTCCTTCGGGGTTATCCATCCTATAAAGCTCCACGTCAAGCTCTTCCTTCCCGAGACCGTAGCGGATCAGAGTCAACTTCTGGAACCCGTACTCAAGAAAAATTTCCGCTCCTCCGTCGATGTAGCCGTAGAGATCGTTGCGCGTATACTCACGTCTCTCCGTCTCTTTCCAGCCTTCCGGAGTCGTCTCGGCGGCCAAGAGTGAGAGTCCGCAAACCAAGAACCCAACCAGTGCGAGGGCTGCAAACAGAGGTTTTCTTCTCATCTCTCTCTCCCTTATCCGAGGAGAACGTGCTTGATTTGAGAGACCTCGCCGATTCCCAACCCGAGGCGCTGGGCGTAGCGGAGGTACTCTGAAAACATGGGGTGGCGGTTAACCTTGACCCCCATAGCCAATCGCTTTTCGAGGAGGGACTGGTGGCAGACGGCGTCGACGGCGAAGGGATCGGTGGAGAAGAAGAGGGTGTTGAGGTCGTAGATAAACTTGGGGACCGCATCCGGCCCTCCGTCGTATTGTCCTTTGATTCCGTCGACAATGTTGAGAACCACTTTGTCCCTCAGACAGGGGAAGGCCAAAACCTCTGTGTTGACGTGGAAGAAGAGAGGCTTGTGGAGCCTTCCTGTATTGCAGATCGATCCGTAACCGAGATTCTTGGTGGCCATGGAGATCCCGTTCCCTGTGTTTTTGAAGGCCGGGAGGTTGATGATTTTGGTCAGCCCTTTGGTGATCAGCTTTCCGAAGTAGGATTCTTTGCCGTTAAAAACATGTTGGTTGAGGTAGGGAAGATCCTGAGGGGCCTCTACGTCGGCCCAATAAAAGATGTCTCTGTCGAAACGATCTTCACTCAGGTGGTGGCCGTCCTTGCCGAGCCAGCGGCTGTTGTCGTTGCTCTTCCCTTCGGCAGCGCTCTCGTCGATGGTTTGGAGTGCTTCGATCCGGACCCCAGGGAAACGCGCCGCCGTGAAGCCGGCGTCCTTCATCATCGGTTCGAAACGGTCCCAAATCACTATCTGCTGGCCTGACAGTCCCCCCTCTCGAAGCCACTGGATGACAGAATCGACCAGTTCCGTATGGGTGCTGATCTGGCCTGCTCCGACAGGGTTCACCTTGATCCCTACGGTATCGTTCTTGGAGAAAAAGAGTTTGAAAGCCTCCGAGGGCTTCTTGCCGGTAAGCCGGAGTATCCCTTCGTGAAAGTCTTTCCGGATTCGACCGGGGTCGGTCTTCCCCTCCCTCTGAAGCCGGGGATCCCGTATTTCGACGACCCTCCCCGGGAAGAGCCCGGGAAGAGAGAACTCCGTTCGGGGAACGGCGAGTGCGGTCTGGATATTGGTCTGAACCTTGGGGGTCCATGCAGGGGAGTCGGTCTTGGAGGCTTCCTGCGCCCAGGCCGTAGGGCTTCCCAAGACAAGGCCGCCTACACCGATTCCTCCCGTGAGTTTGAGAAACTCTCTGCGGCTGTAAGAACGTTGAAGTTCTCTCTCTCGTTCGCTCATTGTCGCCTCCGCGGACACTTTTAAGGTAAATTAAACGGAAGAGGAGAACTTTTGTTTCGCCCTTGCCGGTGGTTCTCCAAAACAGGGTTATGCTATAATTTAAGCTCAACTCCCTCGCTGGACAGAAGACATGAACCTTTACCTTGTTCGTCACGGTACAACCGAATGGAACCGCCTTGATCTCGTTCAAGGGCAGGCCGATCTCCCTTTGGACAAAGGGGGGAGGCGGGAGGTTGAAAAAGCGGCTCAAGACCTCTCCCTGCGTTCCCTTCGGGTGGATGGAATTCTTACGAGTCCTTTGCAAAGGGCTACGGAGACAGCGCAGATCCTCTCCCAAGCCCTTTCGTTGACTTCCCCTCCCGAAACCTTTGAAGAGTTCCGGGAGTTTCAGTGCGGCCTCTGGGAAGGGGTTCACTTCTTAACGGTTCGGCAGGATCCCCGTTACGAGTACGAACGGGTCAGCCACGATGCCTCCTATCCTATCCCCGGCGGAGAGAGCTTCCTCGATGTCGTACGGCGGGTGGAGAAGGGATGGAAGAGGGTGGAAGAGCTCTACGCCGGAAAAGACATTCTTCTGGTGACCCACGTTGTCGTGACCAGGGCGCTCCTCTTTCTCCTCTTCGGCTTCCCCTATGAGACTCTGAGAAGCTTCCGCCTGGACAACGCCGGCTTCTGCCACCTGCAGAAGGGGGAACACCGATACTATCTTCGACTCTGGAACCATAAGGGGTGACTATGAACTTTGAAAAGCGCATACAGGAACGGTTAGAAGGGTGGATAGAAGAGACTTTCTCCGAGAAGTGTCCTCTTCGGTTTCTGACGCCTCCGAAAGTGGAAATGGGCGATCTGACGATCTCCTCGGCCTTTGAGCTTGGAAAGAGACACAAACGTAATCCGCGGGAAATTGCGGCCCTCTTCGTAGAGCGGCTTCAGGGGCTCTCCTTCCTGAAGAAGGTGGAGATCGCCGGTCCCGGATACATCAACCTTTTCTTCCATAGGGATCTCTTCCTTCAGGAGAGTTTCCTCGAGGAGGAGGCCAACGATCAGACCGAGGTGAAGGTTGTTGTTGAACATACCAACATCAACCCCAACAAGGCGGCCCACATCGGTCATCTCCGCAACGCCGTCCTGGGAGACACACTGGTGAGGATGCTCCGGGCCCAGGGGAGGAACGTGGAGGTTCAGAATTACATCGACGATACGGGGGTTCAGGTGGCCGACGTCGTCTATGGGCTCCTGGAGTTGAGACACCTCTCCTTGGAAGAGGTCGCGAAGCTGGAGAGGACCGACTATTACCTCTGGGATCTCTACGTGAAGGTCTACGAGAGGGATGACGAGGAGAGCCGTAACAGGCGTCGAGAGGTCCACCGGCGCATGGAAGAGGGGCTCTCTCCGGAAAGGGATTACGCCGAGACCGTTTCCCTCGGTGTTCTTCGTCGTCACCTCGAGACGATGGCACGCCTGGGAATCGGTTACGATGTCCTTCCCCGGGAGAGCGACATCATCCGCCTTCGCTTCTGGGAGAGCGCCTTCGAGCTTCTCAAGGAGAGCGGCGTTATCTCCTACCGGACCGAAGGGGCCAACCAGGGCTGCTGGGTCATGGAGGTCTTCGAAGATGGTGAGAACCGGGAGAAGGTGATCGTCAAATCCAACGGAGCCATCACCTACGTGGGTAAAGACAT
>JAMOAD010000214.1 GCA_023621955.1 Acidobacteriota bacterium | reverse complement strand
GGCCTCAACCATAGCCCTTGTCATGTTGATATCCATCCTCGATCCCTCGCCGTAGGGTCCACCGCTCCAACCGGTGTTGACGAGGTAGACGCCTGCATTGGAGGAGCGGATTTTTGTGCCAAGCATATCGGCGTAGTCCCCCGGGTTACGGGGCATGAAGGGGGCTCCGAAGAAGCGGGAAAAGGTTGTGACCGGTTCAACGATCCCCGTCTCTGTACCGGCCAGCTTCGATGTGTAGCCCATGAGGAACCAGAGCATCGCCTGCTCGTCCGTAAGTTTCGCCACCGGCGGCAAAACACCGTTGGCGTCGGCGGTAAGGAAGAGAATCGCCGTAGGATGTCCGCCCACGGCGGAGGGCTTGATGTTGGAGAGGAAAGAGAGGGGGTAGGAGGCTCGGGAGTTCTCCGTCAGCCGCCCATCGTCAAAATCGAAGTGACCGTCTGGAAACATCATGCAGTTTTC
This sequence comes from Acidobacteriota bacterium, assembly GCA_023621955.1. Taxonomy (GTDB): domain Bacteria; phylum Acidobacteriota; class Aminicenantia; order JAMOAD01; family JAMOAD01; genus JAMOAD01. Next base: position 4,100 of record JAMOAD010000214.1, on the reverse strand, counting down.
GACGATGGCTCCGTGCTTCTCCATCGGCGCCTGGTGCATGATGGCGTTGTGGATCTCAGGCTCTTTATCCTTACGAAGGTGGATCAGCTTGGCGTAACAGCCGTTCTCGAAGTTCGCGATCCCCGTGTCGTTCCAGCCGTGCTCGTCGTCGCCCAGAAGCGCCCTGCGAGGGTCGGCGGAGAGGGTCGTCTTCCCGGTTCCCGAAAGGCCGAGAAGGAGGGCGGTGGAACCGTCTTTCCCTTCGTTGGCCGAGGCGTGGAGGGGCAGAATTCCCCGGGGGGGGAGCAGGTAGTTCATCACCGTGAACATGAGCTTCTTCACGCTACCACAGTAAGCCGACCCGATGACGACGCCGCAGTAACGGTCGTAGTCGATGGCGATAGCCATATCGGTGGTTTTTCCGTTGGCCAACTTGCGCAGTTTCCCTTCATACCGCTTCGGATCGAGCTTCTCGTAAGGAACGACCAGCAGAGTGAAGGGGGTCTTAGCAAAGATGCTCTTGTCGATGTCCCGAGGAACGGGACGGAACATGTTGTCGACGAAGAGGGATGTGAGCGCCCTGTCGGTAATGGTTGTCACCGGCAGAGCGTAGCCGCTGTCGGCCCCGACGACACGGGGGACGACGTAAAGGCTCTCTTTCTGAGAGAGGAAAGAGAGAGCGTCTTCGAGGAGCATATGGAAGGTCTCTTCCGTGATGGGCAGATTATAGGGGGAATCCCAATCAATGAACCCTTGGCTTTCCGCCCTCTTGACAGTCACCGTGTCTTTCGGGCTCCGCCCTGTCGACTCCGGCGGCGTCCAGGTCACGAGGGCGCCGCTGGCGCCTACGAGCACCTCTTTTGCCTTTACCGCAGCCTTGATCATCTCCTCCCGAGAGATGTCTTTTTTGACATTAGGGTGAGAGCCGATAAGGGCGTTCACTTTCTCTTGAATCATAGGATTAACCTCCTGAGATCGGATCTCACATTATAGACCAACCGAGAGGGCTTGGCAAAGGGCCGGGTCGGCTTAGGGCGGAAGTTCCTCCCCTCTGTGCCAAGAGAGTAGGCCACTGGGAAGGAGAGTTCCGGGAAGGGTACCCGCCATGACGCCAGAGGAGGCGTGTCCAGGCGCAGTGAGCCCCTCCGGCGGCTCTCTTTTCCATCCCTCCTGGAGGATCCGGGAGTCGCTTCGTCTTGAAAGAAAGCCCCCTCATCCCTTCTGAGAAAGGGTTTATCCCTTGACAAGAGGGAGGGTTTTGTCGATAATAAATGACCGTCGTTTTGCAAGAAGAGGAAGAGAATGGCACTAAAGGGTTCCTTAGAAGACATAAACATCGCCGATGTGATGCAGCTCATCGCTTCGTCGGGAAAAACGGGTCGTTTTCGCCTTCTCCGTAACCAGGGCGAAGGGTTCATCTACTTCCTCGACGGCAGCCTCGTCCACGCCGAATACGCCGAGGAGAACCTCAAGGGCGAGAGTGCCATCTACCGGCTTGCCGCCTGGAAAAACGGGACCTTCGAATTCGAACAGGGATGCGTAACCGAAGAGACGACGATTCGAAGATCCTTTACCACGGTCCTGATGGAAGCCGTCCGCATCGTTGACGAGTGGGAGCTGATCCGGAAGAAGATCCCCTCGGAGGACGTGATCCCCTACTTCCTTTCCGTCTCCACCGACGACAAACGGAGGATCACGCTGAACACCATGGAGTGGCTGATTCTCTCCAAGATTGACGGCCATAAGAGTATCAAAAAGATCGCCTTCGAAGCGGGGTTGAGCATCTTCGAGGTCGCCAAGGTCTTCTACGGCCTCGTGGTCAACCAGCTCATCTCCATCCGCTCCTCACCGGAAGCCTGACCCTTTCCCCCTCGCGGCTTCGGAGCCTCTCAAGGACTCCCTCAGAAGCTCTTCATCTCGTTCCAGAGGTCCGGTGAGATGGCAACGTTTCCCAGGGAGATTCCGAAGAGAATCTGGGTATCCTTTCCAGAGGGCCTGTACCCCACCTTCTTGAAATCCAGGTTCAGGGAGATGCACTGGAACTTTAAAACCGCGAAGGCCCCGGCGGAGTAGAGCTTCTTCTCCTTCACGTCGTAATCGATGAAGGTTGTCACCTTGAGGGGGCTGTTGGCCGGAACGAAGGTCAACCTCCCCTTGAAAAAATCTGAGGATTCCGGGGTATCGTCCAAGTCGGGCCGGAGAGTCTTCGATCGGCTGTAGGTAAGCTCAAGGTACTTGGTATTCCCCTTGTCGTGAAAGGTCATGGAGACGGAGAGGTTCCGGAAGGAGTGGTAGTACTGGTTGTGGGTTCCCCGTAGGGAGAGGTAGAAGGTGTCTGCGGGCATGGCCCTCAGGAAGAGGCTCCTTTCCGACCATTTGATCGGCGCGTGCCCTGTGGGAAGCTGAAACCAGATTCTCTGCCGCTCCGGGGTGAAGAAATAGCTCTGCCCGCCACCGAAGGAGAGAATCTCCCGGGGGCTCTCGCCCTCCGCTTTCTTCGTGATCAACCGACTGGTGATGGAAAAGTCGAGGGAGTGGTCGTAGTAGAGGTTGTCGTTCCACTCAAGGTTAGGCGTCTTGGCCTTGTCTTCATCGTTGAGGGAGGAGTAGCTGTAGGTGACCACCGGTTCCACGGTGTGTTTCACCTTGGAGAAGATTCCGCTCCAAGAGGTGTTGTACACTTTGTAGAAGGAGGGACCCGTCAGAGAGACGGAGACTTTATCTTGTGAGACGTAGAGGTCTTTGTCGGTGAGGGTTCTCTTCCCCTTGACATCTTCATACCCCTTCCCGTAGAGGATGTTCTTCCTGGTGTACTCGGCGGTTCCAAAGAGCCAGGGGAAGAGCTTGAGCGTAGAGGTCAGCGTGGGGCTCGCCGTGAAGCGGGGAACCGTGGTCCACTCCTCGCCAAAGAGCCTGGAGGTTCTTGCGTAACCGCCATCGAAAGAGAAGTAGAGGAAACGCGGGATCAAGGCGCTCTGGTAAAGGCTGGCCTCAAGGTTAGGGAGGTGGCGGATCTTGATGGTCCTGTCGTTGTAAGAGAAGTAACTCTCCGATGTGTCGGCGTTCATCTGAAGGTTAAGACGGCCGAACCGCTGTTTGAGGTAGACGCTTGAATAGAAGTTTCTGACCAGGGCGTAGTTGAAGCTGTCGGAGAAGTTTTGCAAGAAAGTGACGCTGCTGTTCATGTTGACGTTGAAGCCGACGCTTCCACCCTTGACGGTCTTGAAGAGTCCGTCTCCCTGGAGGAGGTAGTCGGAGTTCCCGTCTTTGCCTACCTGGGCCCCCTTCATGGTCAGGAAGTTCCCTTGCCAATCCCCATAGCGGAAGGAGCCGGAGACCCCGTTCCCGAACTCCGAATAGTGGTCGCCGCTCACGGTCAGGTCCATGTTGTCCCTCATGGCCCAGAAGAAGGCCTCCCTCACCGTGTAACCCTTGAAGGTGGAGTATCCCACCGAGGGCATCAAGAATCCGGTCTTCCTCTCGTTGTTATCGATGGGGTAGTAGAGGTAAGGAAGGAAGAGGATGGGAACGCCCTTGGCCTTGAGGGTCGCGCTCCAGAGTTCGAGGTGGTCCTCTTGTACGAGCTTTCCCCTGGAGGCCTTGATCTGCCAGCGGGGGTTGCACTGGGTGCATCCGGTGAAATTTCCCTGGTAGAAACGAAACTCACCCTTCTTAGTCTGTACGATCCTAGCGGCCCTCAAGGAGAGGTCGGGCTTCAGGGATCCGGTCACTTCCAGGGCTTCCATCCTGTTCGCTTTGAGCTGGAAGACCACCTTTGAGGCGTAGAAGAGGGAGGAGGGGGAGACGATCTGGACGTTCCCCTCCGCTGTGCCCTCTTCGGTCTTGGTGTTATAGCGGATGGAGTCGGCGAAAATTTTCAGCTCGCCGTCGAAGAAGCGCACCTCACCTTCGAAGATCATCAGGTCCCCTTCGACGCGGTAACTCTTCTGCTGAACCCGGATCGTTCCTTGAGCGAAGAGAGCCCCTGAAAGGAGAAGAAGACATACACACGTGATGACTCTTATCTTTGCCATGGGGAAGTTATTATACCCTGAAAGTCGACAAAGAGGAAAAGGGCTTTGTGAGAAGTGAAAAAATCCTTTAAAAGACCCAGAAGAGTC
>JAMOAD010000046.1 GCA_023621955.1 Acidobacteriota bacterium | reverse complement strand
CCTTGTAGGGGTCCCTCCGGATATACCGTACCCCCTCCAGGGGATCCACAGGGGGCTCCTTCACCAGGGCCTGGAGCTCCAGGTTCGCCGCCCCGGAGAGCGGGGCCATGGCGCGAAGGAGCTCCGAGATATACCTCTCCGAACCGGTCATCTTCCTGCTCAGGATTCTTGCGTCCAGGAGGACCTTCAAGGGTGTGCCATGGGATTCCCCCCGAAGGTTCTGCCCCCTCCCTTCGATTCCCCAGGAAACGGATCCCGGTAGAGGGCGGGAGAAGTAGAGGGGATGGGCGCAGTGAAGGATTCTTCGCCTCTTCCCGGCTTCGGCGAGAGCCTTCGTGAGGGCTTCCAGAGGGCCTTGTCCCTTTTCGGCAGTGTCCAACTCCAGAAGAAGCCGCCGTTCCAGGAGAATCAGCTGGGAAAAGCCCTCCAAGGGAGCTCCTTCCCACCTCTTCCCGCCTCCAAGGGAGCCCTTTCCCTCCTTTTCCCCTTCCTGAGCGATGAAAACCTCCGCTCCCGGCGATCTTGCCATAGCCCCGGCCGCCGCCTCGATCGCCCAGGGGGAGAGGGCGTCCTTACCGGCGAGGAAGAGGAGGTAACGGCCGGAAACCTCCTTGGCGATATTCCTAAAGAGGTCCTTGAGGGTTCCTCCCTCCTGGAGGGGGAGTAGCTTTTCCCCCCTCTTCGTCCCCCGAGCGCCGAGGACTCTCTCCCCCTGTCTAGACCCTTCCCGGTTGAGCGGTACCAGAAGGAGATCCCCGTAAGGCACCGTCTGCTTTTGGAGGCTTTCCAAAGACTCGGACAAGAGGGCCTCCCCCTCCCCTTGGGCGAAGAGCACCGCCGTCACCGTGGGGAGGGAATCCTTTCCTCCCGCGAGAAGCTCCGAGGGCGGTCTCTTTCCCCTCCTCTCCAGCCACTCTCCCCAAGAGCCTCGGGGCTCCTTCTCCTTCGAAACCTCCCGCGGCTCCCTTCCGCTCGTGGAGGGCAAAGTCGTTTCCGGAAGCCTGATCAGGTCCTCCCACCGGATCAGCTTCTCGATCCAGAAGGAGAGATCGATTCTCCCCTTCGGCCAGGAGGGAGAAGAGCCCGAATTCAGGCTTACCAAGGCGTCGGCTTCGAGGGCAAGTCCCTCGGAGAGAGGCCGGAGAGGGAGTCCCTGAAAGGTTGTCTCCTCAGGAAAAGAGTCAAGGTAGAGAGCCTCTACCGCTGGTCCCTTCCCCTCTCTCCACAGGGGCAGAACCATCCGAATCCGGTCCAGGGTTCCAAAGAGGAGCACTCTGCGGACTCCCAACTGTTCACAACGCTGGAAGAGGGCGGGGAGGAGACGTTTCAGGAAGGGCACCGGGGATTGAAGCCTCTGATCCCAGAGGGGGTAGACGGGAAGGTGGGGCCATCGGCTGGAACAGAGCCGAAAGAGTTCATGCTCGTAGGTCGCGGAAGAGAGGACGATCCCATGGACTCCCTCTCCGGAGAACTCCTCCTTTCCGAAGAGGGGAATCCCCTGAAACTCTCTCGTCTCCGGCGGTTGGGACTGGACAATCCCCCGAACCGAAGGGCCCCCGAGATCGCTCCAACAATCCAAGAGCCTCTTCGTATGGCTCCCTGCGCCGTAGACGGCAACGCTCTGGATCCCCTCGCTCTTAAGTCTGAAGATCAGAGATCGGCACCGCTTTCTGAGGAAGAACCGAAGCTCCACCTCGGCCTTCTCCTGAAAGACGGGAAAGAGGGTTACGAAAGGAAAGGCTTCCCGAAGAACCCCATAGACCTCCTCTCCACGCTTCCGCGAGAAGAGCAGGACGGCGCACTCCGCCCCCTCCTCCCTCTCCAGGCGGGAAGCCAGCTCCTCCTTCTTCACCCTCTCCAGATCGCCTCCCCCAAGCTCTTTCCACAGCTTAAGAAAGGACGAAACCCCGGGGCCTTCACCCCAGAAGAAGATCTTGGAAAACCCGTAAGAGAGGACCTTTCGAATCAGCGGTTCCGCGGTGGTCATCGGCCTCCTCCCTTCGCCGCCGGAGGGTTCAAGCTTTGGAGTCTCTCTTTCGCCAGCCCATGTTCCGGAAGAAGCTGAAGGCACCTCTCCAGGTACTCCCTTCGCCTCCACGCCTCCTCCTCCGTTTCAGAGAGCTTATACCAGGCTTTGGCCGCAAGCCCAGGTTCCTTCTCCGGCCAAGTCTTTGCGATAAAGAGGAAGAGCCCTTGAGACACCCCTCTCTCCCCCCGCTTGGCCAAGAAAGAGGCGAAGTTGTAGAGGGCGCCTACAGCCCCCTCCCTTTGCCACCGGTCCAGAAGCTCCCGTTCCATCTCTCCGCACGCCTTTGGGTCCTCTTCTTGGGCATAAAGGCTCAGCAGCTCCCGAAGGGATACGCGCTCCTTCCCCTCCCGGCAAGCCGCCTGGAGAACCCCATAGACCTTTGCCGCGCAGGAGGAGAGAGTATGGTCTCTCTCCACGATCCGCCTCGCCCTCTCCCCCGCCTCTTCACGTCTTTTGGGATCATCGAGAAATCCGACAACCTCCTGGGAGAAAGAATCCAGGTCCAGGTAGGGAACCGAGACACCCGCACCCTGGTCGGCGAATTCACAAGCCCCTCCGGAGCCTCTGAAGCAGACCATAGGCACCCCATGGGAGGCGGCCTCCAAGACGACCAGGGGAAAAGAGTCCTCCCGAGAGACCATGGCGAAGAGGTCACAGGCGCCAAGGTACCGCTGAGCCCGATCGGTTGTGCCAAGGAAGCGTATGGCCTCTCCGATTCCGAGGCGCTCCACATCGTGCTGTATCTGCGCGTACGCCTGGCTCTCGAGATCTCCGCCCACCCAGAGGAAGAGGACCTTCCCCGCCCTCTGGGAGAGGACCTTCTGGGCCATTTGGACAAAGAGGTCGGGAGCCTTATGCCAAGCGAAGCTCCCCGACCCTCCCACCAGAAGGGTTTCCTCGCCGACTCCCAACTCCTCCCTCACCGCCTTTCTGATCTCTCCGACCCGGAGCCGACCCTCCAGAGAGTCGTCCGGAACCGCTCCGTACACCAGATGGACCCTCTCGGGAGGTAGGGAGTAGCGCCGGACCAGAGTCTCCTGCACGGCCCGAGACACGGCGATAAAGGCCAAGCCCTCTCTCAGCGTCGTCTCCAGGGAGGGGGAAGAAACGGTGCAATCGATGGCGAACTCGAGCTCATGAACGTGGACGGCTACGGGGATCTTCAGCGGGGCGAGCCAAGAGAGGACTTCCCCACAGGTCATCGTGTTGGCGTAAACCAGGTCGGGCCTCTTCTGCCCGAAGAACCCCAGAAGGGGGGAGAGCCTCGCGATTCCCCCCTGAGGGAGGAAGGAGTACCCCCAATCGAGCAGATAGGTCTCCCCCAGCCTTTGAAACCGGCTCAGCAGCTCCCCCCCGTTCTTCAGGAGGATCTGAAGGTCCAGGGGATAACGTCTCTTCATCTCTTCGAGAGTGTTCAAGAGAAGGATCGGAGCACCGGTTCTGGTCGCATCATGGCTGACCACAAGGACTTTCATTCCCTTTTCTCTCCCTGGGTTCCTTGAAGAGTCGGAAGGAGGATCTCCTCCTCAGAATACCCCATTTTCAGAAGTTGTTGGGCGATCTCCCTCTCCCATTGGGACAAAACCAGCACCCTCCCCCTCTGAAGAAAGGGAGGCGAGACCCTTCTGTTGAAGAAGACCCCTCCCTCCCTTCGGGAGTCGTTGTCAAAGAAGCCGAGGATCTCCACGTTCGACCCCCGGAGGGCCTTCATGTACTCTTCCGCCTTTTTTCCAGTTCCAAAGACGTAGATCCCCTCTCCCCCGTCGATCAGGGGGAACCAGGGCTCAGACTCCAGCCTTCCCCTCAGCCTTCTGCGGCTTTGATCCTCTTCGCCATAGGCCTGCAACTTCAGTTCTCTGTGGTAGACCGTCTCCCGGTAGTATCTCCGAAAAAGATCCCCGTGCCTTCCGGCGATCTCCCTGACCAACTCCGGGCGGATCCTGTCCGAATGGGTCACCATAGACACTTTTCTGACGCGGTAGTTGAACAATGGCTCTTCCACAGTCTCCCAGGAGTACCCTCTCTCGACGAAGGAGATCCACAGGTCCCAGTCCTGGTAGCCCGGGAGGTTTTCGCTATACCCCCCCGCCTCCTCCCATGCCTTCCTTCGAAAGAGAGAGGAGACATGGAAGAAGTTGTCTGTCAGAAGCATCGCCGGATCCCTTTTCCCTCCCAGCTTGTAGAGCCGGTTCTCCTCTCCGAAGCTCTCCATCCAGGTGGTCACCAGGGCAACCTTGCCGGCGCAATCCCTCTCCATGAGGGCCACCGTCTTCTCGAGGTAAGACTCCGAAAGAGCATCGTCCGCGTCCAGGCAGCAGATATAGGGCGTGTTGGAGAGTCCGATCCCTTGGTTTCGCGCCCTTGCTACCCCTCCGTTGCCGAGGCGGAGGAGCTTTGTCCCCTCCCCTTCCAACACTTTCAAGGCTTCCAGGGTCTCCTCATCCGTCGACCCGTCGTCGACGACGATCAACCTCCAGCGGTTCATGCTCTGCCGTTTCACCGATGAGACCGCTTGCTGGAGGTAACGTCCCAGGTTGTAA
>JAMOAD010000148.1 GCA_023621955.1 Acidobacteriota bacterium | reverse complement strand
TTCCTCGTGAGAGGGTCCTTCACGGCTCCCACGGAGTTGCCCCCTCTCTTCCTGGGGAAGGGGGTCGCCGAGACCCTGGGGGTCATCCCGGGTGACAAGGTCAAACTCCTCTTCCCGGAGCTCCGCCTCTCCCCCTTCGGCGCCCTTCCCAAACAGAAGAGCTTCGAAGTGGGCGGAATCATCGAATCCGGACTCTACGAGTTCGACTCCCTCTCCCTCCTGACCGACCTCTCCCTTCTCCAGAAGAGTCTCTCCCAAACCGGCCAGTCCAGCTTCGTCGGGGTCAAGGTGAAGGAGATTTTCAACGTGGAGAGCGTCCAGGAGCGGCTGGAGAGAGAGCTAGGAGACTCCTATATGATCGTCTCCTGGAAAGAGCTCAACCGCCCCCTCTTCTCGGCCCTGAAACTGGAGAAGACCGTGCTCTTCTTCACCATCGCCCTGATCGTTTTCGTGGCCGCCCTAAACATCATCGCCACCCTGATTCTCCTGGTCGTCGAGAAGGTCAAGGAGATCGGGATTCTCTCCTCCCTAGGAGCCACGCCGACCCACATCCGCAGGATCTTCTTCTTTCAGGGGGCCTTCCTGGGCCTCGCGGGAACCTTGGCGGGGATCGCCCTCGGACTCCTCACGGTCTTCATAGCCAACACCTTTCAGCTCATCAAGGTGCCCTATGAGATCTACCATATCCGTTACCTCAGACTCCTTCCGGATCCGACGGACATCCTTATCATCACCCTCTGCTCCTTGGCCATCACCTTTCTCACCACCCTCTACCCCTCCCACAAGGCGGCGGGGGTGGACCCGGCGGAGGCGCTCAGAGAAGAATGATCCGGCTTGAGGCGGTCACCAAGGTTTACCCCTCCCCTCAAGGGGAGGTACGGGTCTTCGAAGACCTCTCCCTCTCTCTGGAGCGGGGAAGCCAGACCGTCATCATGGGGGCCTCCGGGACCGGGAAGACCACTCTCCTGCACATCCTGGCGGGAATCGACCGTCCCACCTCGGGGCGGGTCTTGGTCTTCGACGAGGAGATCTACGGGTGGAGCGTCGAGAGAAGGGCGGAGTTCAGAAACCGGAAGGTCGGAATGATCTTCCAGTTCTTCCACCTCCTGAAGGAGTTCACCGCCCAGGAGAATGTCGCCCTTCCCCTCCTGATCGGAGGGGCGAACAAGCGACAAGCCTTGGCCAGGGCCGAAGAGCTCCTAGTACGGTGCGGGTTGAAGGACCGGCTCTCCCACCGTCCCTCCCAGCTTTCCGGGGGAGAACAGCAACGGGTAGCCATCGCCAGAGCCCTCTCCGCCTCTCCGGAGCTCCTCCTCCTGGACGAGCCCACAGGGAACCTGGACTGGAAGACGGCCAGACAGACCGTTGAGTTCATCAAGGAGACCATCGCCGATCTGGCCCTAACCATCCTCTTGGTCACCCACAGCCAGGAGGTGGCCTCTCTCTTCCCGAGAACGCTCTTGCTGAGAAACGGCGCCCTGGAAGCCTTACCCGGAGGAGGGCAAGAAGGCCAGGGTTAGGGTCTTCCCCTGGAAGGACCATTCCGTGTTCCCCTCCTGGGAGAGCTTCAGCTGGAGGTTCAGAGAGGCCTTCTTGATTTCCACTTCGTCGGGGACGGAGGGGAAGGTGGTCTCAAGGAGAACCCTGTTCTCGTTCTCCCTCTGACGGAAGGAGAAACGCCACCCCTGGGCTCCCGCCTTACCGCTGATGGAGAGCCACTCCGTAAAAGCCTCCGCGAGCCGCTCCCTGTGTCCGAAAGCGTAGAAAGAGGAAGCGGAAGAGTCTACGGTAACCCCCTTGATGTGCCCGAAGGTGTTCCTCACCCAGAGGGCCATCTCGTAGAGCTCCCCCTCCTCCTCATCGGCGTGGAGCTCCGAGAGCCGGCTCAGAGACTCTTTCATGGCAAAGAGCTTTTCGTAGAGTTTCTCCCCCTCGGCCAGGGCCTTGCCGGGCAACTTCTTTCCGGCGATCAGGAGCTCCAGGTAGCCAAGAATCGTTGTCAGAGGGTTGTTGATCTCGTGGGCCAGACCCGAGACCATGGTGTAGAGGGAGAGGTTCCTCTCGCTCTCGAGGAAATCGCGCTTCAAGGTGGAGAGCTCTTTGGTCTTCTCTTCCAGCTGGCCGATCACGGCCTTCAAGTCGGCGGTGTTCTTGTTCACCGTCTCTTCCAGGCTGTTGGTCTTGTCCAGAAGGTCCTTCTCGATGATCTTCAGGCGGAAGACGAGCCTCTTGATGGCTCCGGCCAGGAGGGAAAACTCGTCTTGGGTCGAGAGGCCCAGGGAGCTGTCCAGCCTTTTCTTCTCGACCATCTCCCTTACCGCCCCTTTGATCTTCTCCAGGGGCCGGAAGAGGTGCCCCAGGAAGAGGGCGTAGAGGAGAAGGAGACCTATGCTGAAGGCGAAGAGGAGCTGGTTGGTTCTCCTGCCGGCCAGGGAGAGAAAGCGGATTCTCGTCTGGGACTCCCGGGCCAGGACGAGGTTCCCCCACCGGTGGGTGGAGTAACTGGTCAGGAGAGGTTTGGTAAAAACCAGGAGGGAGTGCCCCGGGCGGGACTCGAGAATCGACTCGCCCGCGGAGAGTTTGGCCCCCTCCCTCTTCAGCGGCCCCTCCGCCGGGGCGGCGCCGAAGTAGTAGCGTCTCTCCGGGAGGGCGAGAAAGACGCTCTCCCTCGGGTTGGCCCGGGAAAACTCCTCCAGGGAGCTCTTGATGGTCTCCTCGTCACCGACCAGGACGGAGTTGAGAACGATGGAGGAGAGAATCTCCGCCTTGGACTTGAGCAGACCCACGGTCCTCTTCTGCCCTTGCCGTTGGAGAAACTTCTCGTTGACCACGAAGAGGGTCCCCAGAGAGGCGACATAGAAGAAGAGGCACAGGAGGATGATCTTGTTCCGCAGGGTCATCCAGATGATTATAGGGCTCCCCGAAGAGGGTGTCAAACCCGAAAAAGTTTCCCCGCCCCCGGAACCCCCTTGAGAAAGGGGGACCTCCGTGGAGAATCCCGGGAAGTTGCCTCCCCTCTTCCTCTTCTGTTATAATTCTTCGATGTCAACCAGGAGGGACCATGACTATCCACCCACATATTTTCCGCAGCTACGACATCCGAGGAATCGTTGACGAAGACCTGACTCCGGAGAGCGTCGAGACCATAGGAAAAGCCTTCGGTTCTCTGCTCAGAGAGCGCGGCAAGACAAGCGCCTTCGTGGGAAGAGACGCCCGCCTCTCCTCCCCCTCCTTCAGGGACGCCCTCATCGCCGGCCTTCTCTCCACAGGTTTGAAGGTCGTCGACCTCGGCATGGTCCCCACTCCGGTCTTCTACTACGCTGTCTACACCCAAAAGGCCGGCGGAGGGGTCATGATCACAGGATCCCACAACCCCTCCAACTACAACGGCTTCAAGCTCATGGTCGGCGAAGAGACCCTCTTCGGGGAGCAGATCCAAGAGGTTTACAAGATCATCCAGAAGGGCCGTTTCCACCGACAAGAGGGTGGTGAGCTGGCCTCTCTGAACATCGTCCCCTCCTACTGGGAGTACATGAAGAGGGACATCCGCTTCACCGGCAAGCCGAAGATCGTCATCGACGCGGGCAACGGAGTGGGCGGAGTGGTCGCCGCCCCCCTCTTCCGTAGCCTGGGAGCCGAAGTCGTCGAACTCTTCACCGAACCGGACGGCCGCTTCCCCAACCACCACCCGGACCCCACGGTGCCCGAGAACATGGAGGCCCTGGCGAAGGCGGTCCTGGAGAACAGGGCGGACTTCGGAATCGGCTACGACGGGGACGCCGACCGAATCGGCGTCGTCGACGACAAGGGGCGGTTGCTCTTCGGCGACCAGATCCTCTACATCCTCATTCAGCAGGTGCTGGCGGACGTTCCCGGCGGTGAGATCATCGCCGACGTCAAGGCCTCCAACGTCCTCTTCTCGGAGGTGGCGAGGCTGAAGGGCAAACCTCTGATGTGGATGACCGGCCACTCCCTGATCAAGAACAAGATGAAGGAAGACGGGGCCATCCTGGCCGGTGAGATGAGCGGCCACATCTTCTTCAAACACCGCTACTTCGGCTTCGACGACGCCATCTACTCCTCCCTCCGCTTCACGGAGACGGTGACGGCCCAGGGTCGCCCCGTCTCGGCCTGGTTGGACTCCATGCCCAAGGTCTTCAACACCCCGGAGATCCGCAGAGAGAGCACGGAAGAGAAGAAGTTCGCCATCGTCGACGCCCTCAGAAAAAGGTGGGAGGGCCTCTATCCCATCTCCTCGGTAGACGGCGTCAGGGTCACCTTCCCTGACGGTTGGGGCCTTGTCAGAGCCTCCAACACCCAACCGGTCCTGGTCCTCCGCTTCGAAGCCTCTTCCCCGGAGTCCCTGGAGAGGATCCAAGGGGAGATGAACAGAGAGCTTGCCTCCATCGAGGCCGATCTGAAGTGACCACTCCTCTCTTCTCGACCCTGCTTCTCGCCCTGGTTCAAGGGGTTGCCGAATTTCTCCCCATCAGCTCCTCCGGCCATCTGACGATTCTCCAGCACCTCCTGGGAATCCGGGAGGACAACCTCCTTCTCACCGTCGTCCTCCACGGGGGCACCCTCCTTTCGGT
>JAMOAD010000378.1 GCA_023621955.1 Acidobacteriota bacterium | reverse complement strand
GGTTGAGTTGGCCGCCAAGCTCCAACAGGAGTGGATCACCGAACTCGAGACCCTCCGGACGGAAAAGCCCTGGTTGGAGATCGTTCTCACCCACGTGGACGACCGTTTCGACACAAGGATGAGGGATCTGATCGGGGCCGACGCCGCCAAACTCCTGAGGTTCACGGAGAACAGAAGGGTGACCTTCCTAGTCGAAGATCCTGCCACGGTCTGGCACCTGGGGCCGGAACGATACCCCGAGATCGCCGACCGTTACGCCCCCCTCACTTCCCATCCGGAACGGTTGGCGGTGGACATCAACGTTGTGGACCGTTTCGGTGAAGACCTTTTCCCGACGGTCAAACAGAGGGGGAGCGAGCTGTTAAGCCTCGTCGCCCTGGCCTCATCCGCCTTCCCTAGGGTGACTCTCTACGCGGAAAACACGGTCTCCCCGGAAGACAGCCCCTTCCTCCCCGCGGCGGCCTCCGGAGGAGTCAGTCTCAAGAGGATCCCCAATGGTTTTGAGGCGACCCTTCTCAGGCCCGCCAAACTCCTCTTCCCGGGCCCCCCTCTCCTGGACGGAAGGCCCTGGCCCCTGACGGATGGCTTCACCGTCACACTCCCAGCCGGGAAGCACCGCCTGACGAGAGCCGCCGTACCGCTCCCCTACTCTCTCCTGGGCCTGAACGCCGACATTGAGGAGGCCGAGGTCGGCCAAGGATGGATAGAGATCGTCTACAGAAACGAAGGAAGAGTGTGGGCGCTTCTCCCCTCTCCCCCGGAGAGGGTGGAAGTGGAGGGAACCCCTTGGGAGGGGGAGAGGATCGACCGGGAAGGAGGCGGGATAAGCCTCTCCCTTCCGGAGGGGAAGAGACGGGTCAGACTCTTCTTCCGACACTCCCCTCAGGCAGGACAACGGGCGCAGACGGAAGTGAAGAGGGTGGTGCTCAGGTAGCGGTCTCCCCTGTCCGGAAAGAGAACCACCAGGGTTCCCCCCTCCAACTCTTTCATGAGCTTCAGGGCTCCCGCCAAGGCCGCCCCGGAAGACATTCCGGCGAAGATTCCCTCTCTGGTCACCAGGGCCCTGGTCATCTCGTAGGCCTCTTCGTCGTTAACGGTGATCTTTCTGTCTATCCTCTGAGAATCATAGATTCTGGGGACGATAGCCTCGGAAAGGTTCTTGAGGCCTTGGATCGTATGGCCGGGAGGTGGTTCGATTCCGACGATTTCCACGGAGGGAGAGAACTCCTTGAGGGCCCGGGAGGCCCCCATGAGGGTGCCGGTCGAACCGATCCCGGCGACAAAGTGGGTGATCTTCCCCTCCGTTTGCTCCCAAATCTCCGGTCCCGTAGTCCGGTAGTGAGACTCCGGGTTGGCGGGGTTGGAGAATTGGTCGGGCATGAAGTAGAGGGAGGGATCGGAAGAGGCGAGGGCGCGGGCACGGAGGATTGCCCCGTCGGTCCCTTCGCAGGCTGGTGTCAGGACGACTTCGGCTCCAAAAGCCTCGAGGATTCGGCGTCTCTCGACGCTGACACAGGAGGGCATGAAGAGTTTGACCCGGTAACCTGAAACGGCTCCCAACATGGCCAAGGCGATACCGGTATTGCCCGAGGTCGGCTCAACAATCACCTTCTCCTTCGTGAGAAGGCCATCCCTTTCAGCCTTGTCAACCATGAAGAGGGCCGGACGGTCCTTGACAGACCCACCGGGGTTGGCACCCTCCCACTTGGCGAAGAGCTTGACCTGAGGGAAGAGGGCTCCCAGGTTCGTCAACTCGATCAAAGGCGTATGGCCGATGGCGTCCCGTAGGCTCATCTCTTCTCCTCCCAGAAGTTAGTCCGGTAAAGCCGGTAGAGCTCCCAAACCCTATCGACTCTCTCTTCCAACCTCCTGCTCAGGGAACTGACGCTCTCCCCGTCCCTTTGTGATACCGCGTTCTCAAGGCTCTCCAAGAGGGATGGATGCCCCTTGTCGGAGTGGACGATCTCTTCCCGGGCCTCTTCAATCTCCCTCCAACGCTCCTTGTCCAAGGAGTTCTCTCTCTGCGACCGCTCCATGTGGGCCAGGGAGGAGCGGATCTCCGGTACGACCTTCTCTCCAACCTCCCTGAACCACTTGTTCAGGACCGTACTCTTGAAAGAGAGGAGGATGGTCCTATCCATGGGCGTGTTTCTGTAGAGTGAGGGGACCTCGCTTTCGCTGTTCTCGAGGGCCCTGAGGGGCTCCAAGATCTCCCAAACCGTCGTGGGAGGACGTCCGAAGAGCCTCTCCCTGTCCCCTAAGGGAAAATCCGTAAAAATATCCTTGTCCGTGCAGTACTCCCGGTCCTGCCTCAGGTAAGGGGAGGGTTCTCCCCACGCCTTCGTCAGCTCTTTGTGGAGGCTCTCCTCATGGTGTCCGTTGGAATAACGAATCCCTTCGGCCATGGCCAGGAAGAAGGCGGAAACGGCCAGGTAGGTGTTCGTGTGGGGGTTAGGCGCCCTCACCTCGAAACGGAGAGAGAGGGGGTCGGCGGATCGGACCACCCCGATCAACACGGTCCTGTTACGAGAGGGGGAAGAGGGATCACGCCCCAGAGAGGCGACAGGGCAGATAGGGGCTTCGAACCCGGGCTTCAGCCTCTTAAGAGCGGTCAAGGAGTGGGTCACGAAGGGGTTGATGTCGGACCAATTCTTCAACAACCCCATGAGAGCGCCGTAACCCCAGGAGGAGAGAAAGCTCTCCTTCCCCACAGGGGCAAGGAGGTTGATCCTCCTCCCGCTCTTCAAGAGGAGGCCCATCCCGACATGGCAATGCTTCCCAGAACCGGCCACTCCTTCCACGGGCTTAGCCGAGAAGGTCGCTTCCAAACCACGCTTTCGGAAGACCTCCCGAACCAGACTCCGGGCGAGGATGTCGTTGTCCGCGGTGGTGAGGGGATCGGCAAAACGCCAATCGATTTCCAGTTGCTCCATCACATCGTCCAAGGCCCCTCCCTTGGTCATCCGGGCCTTGACGCCGCCGACCTCCTTATGCCCCATCTCCGGTTCCAGGCCGTAGCGTCCGAGAAGGAGGAGAACCTCCTCCAGACCGCTCCGTACCTCGCCTTTGACCCGTTTCCAGTAGGACTCCTTCAGAGTTTGAGAGAGGGAGAGATCCTCCGAGCTGACCCTGGCCGCTGGGGTCCTCACCCAGAACTCCAGCTCCGTTCCGAGGGTGAAGTAGAGGTCGTCGATCTCCGTCTCCCTGACTTTGAGAGCCTTCAAAAAACTTTTGTCCTGAACAAGGAGAGGAAGGAGGGTTCTGCGCAGATGGTCCTGGGTCTCCCGCATCACCGACCTTGAGCAGACAAGTTTTCCCCGATGGCGGAAGAAGATCGGGATCCGAAGGGTCGAGACAGGCTGCCCCTCCCAGAGGAGGTCCGGATTAGCGTCTACGATCCATCTCCCTTGGAAATCGATGACAAAGTCGACCTTGCCGTCGTTCAGGGAGGCGATCCCTTCGAGGCTGACCGAAGAGCCGTCGGTTTGGATTCCTCCGGTATAGATCTCTTCCCTCTTCTTGAGAAAAACATCAACGGGGATTCTTTCGTCCGTGTCGTTCCCAAGAAAGTCGACACCCACCAGAGAAACGAAGCGCACCGCCGGGTTCTGGAGCAGAAACTCCTTGATACGGTCTCCCTTCTTGAAGTGATCCTCTACCCAATAGACGGCCATCGTATCCCTCCTGGTTCCCAATTGGCAGTAGTCTATTCCCACCGGAAGGACCTGTCAAGTCTGGAAAGGGTCAGGTTCTGAAGAGAGAGAGGAGGATGAAAAGGGCGTAGAAAAGGGCGATGACGGCGGCGAAACGGTTAAGGAAAAGGAGACGCCGGTAGTCGAACTTGTGGCGCCAGAAGCTGACGGCTCCGCTCAGGGTCAGCCACCAGAGTGACGAACCGAAGAAGACTCCCAAGATCAGGATCGTGGCTGCCAGAGGATGACCGGCCAGGTTCCCCGCACCGAAGGCGGCGAAGATGGCGGTAAAAGAGAAGATCGTCGTAGGGTTGGTCAGCGTGAGAAGGAAGGTTGTCGAGAAGGCTCCAAAGAGGCTCTTTGTCCCGTTTTGGACTTGAGAATCCGGATGGGGAGGAGGGCTCAGGAGAATCTTCACGCCCAGGTAGATGAGTAAGAGTCCGCCGATGATACGGAACCAGAGTTGTTGGCTCAGGATGAAGTGGTAGACGAAGGAGAGGCCGAAGCCCGCCACTCCGCCGTAAACGGCATCGGCGGCGCAGGCCCCTAAACCGGAGACGAAACCAACACGCCGTCCCTTGTTCAGAGTCCGTTGAATACACACCATCCCAACCGGACCGACGGGTATCGCCACGGCCAACCCGATGGCTGCTCCTTTCAAGAAAAGCATTGTCTTCATCATCTACGGTTTCAATTTGGGGGAGAACCCCCTAAGAAAGCTCTCTTTATACCAGAGCACCCCCTCCCCTGTCAACCGAAAGGGACGGAGCCCTCCAACAGGTCAGCGCTTTGGAGCATCAGGGTCCGGAAGAGAGCGGTCGCCGCCTCGACATCCTTCCACTCCACCCCCTCCCCACGACGGTGTGCCTCCTCCAGGCGTCCGGGGCCGAGAAGAACACTCCTGGTTCCCTCC